>JACQGJ010000346.1 GCA_016199605.1 Armatimonadota bacterium
ATATATCATAGGTTTGCTCGGCGAAGAGACCGACGAACTGCCTGATCTCACCGCGCACAACTCCGCTTTGGCCGAGCGTCGCCAACGAGATCTCGCGGGGGACCTCTCGAAACCTCCGGGTGAAGTCACCACCTCTCCGGACTCCCCCCAGTGAATCTCCCTCAGGGAACGCGGAAAAGTCCGCGCCACGCCGGCAGCGCGCCGAGCCGCCAGGGAGCAGAACGTCGACCTCTCCGTCGTTGCTGAGACTCTTGCGGGCGGTCTGGTCCAGGAGGAGGACATCCTCAAGTGGGTCGGAGATCACCGGTAAATCGTCGAGGAGCGGGGGCGTGCAATGATCTGGGGTAGCGGTGTGGATATCGTGAACGTCAGGCGAGTGGAGTCCATTATAGCCAGGCATGGCGAGCGTTTTCTGAACAAGGTGTTCACCGCCGGTGAGATTGCTTACTGCCGGAGGCGGCATTACCCTCAGCAGAACTTCGCGGCGCGCATTGCCGCCAAGGAAGCGGGATCGAAAGCCATCGGGACGGGTTGGCGTCAGGGAGTCCAATGGAAGCATTTCGAGGTAACCCGCGCACCGAGCGGCAAGCCTTCACTGGTGGTCCATGGCCGGGCGAAGGAGATTCTCGAAGACGCCGGCGTGTCGAACATGGCATTGTCGATGTCCCACGACGAGAACTACGCCATCGCCCACGTGATCCTTGAAACGGGATAGCCGACTACTATGGTGGAAACCGATACTCCAAACCGAGTCGCAATCGTCACCGGAAGCTCCCGCGGAATTGGTCGGGCCATTGCGTTGGAGTTGGCCCGCGGGGGTCATCACATCGTAGTGAACTGCAAAAGCAACCTCGGGGCGGCGCAGGAAGTCCAGGAAGAGGCCATGTCGTGCGGTGTTCGGGCCCTGGTCGTGCAGGCGGACGTGACCGTGGAAGCTGACGTCAAGAGCCTGGTTGAGGCAACGTGTGCAGAGCTCGGCAGAATCGACGTCCTGGTAAACAACGCCGGGGTTCTCCAAGACACATTTCTCGCCTTCATGTCCGAGCAGCAATGGGACACCGTCCTCGACGTCAACCTGAAGAGTGCCTTCCTCTGCAGCAAACACGCGAGCAAGGTCATGGCAAAGCAGCGGTGGGGGCGGATCATCAACATCAGTTCCGCCGCGGGACTCATGGGAGACACGATGCGGACAAACTACTCCGCGGCCAAGGCGGGGCTCCTTGGGTTTACCAAAGCGGCAGCAAGGGAGCTGGCCGCGCGCGGAGTCACCGTCAACGCTGTCGCTCCCGGTTTCATAGAGACCGACATGACAGCGGAGATGCCCGTGCCCCGGAAAGAGCAGGCGCTTGCGCGCATCCCGATGCAGCGGTTTGGCGCACCCGACGACGTGGCTCGACTCATAGCGTTTCTTGCCGGCGATAAGGCGGCTTATATTACAGGACAGGTGTTGAGTGTCGATGGTGGCTTGCACATGTAGTACAACCTGCACGACCTCGGACACGAGTCGTCCGAGCCGTCGAAGCAGGGCTTATCCTCTTCTCCTCCTCTGGGGGATCCTTTGCACTTCCCGCCTGTCCGCAGCTTTTTGCGACGAGGCCCCGGACGCGGAGAAATCGGCGCGCTCTTTTCAACTGAGATTGGCGTCACTGGAGAAATCAGCGGTTTCTTTTCAAAAAGACAGCGGCAAATACGACAGGGAGGTCTTTGCAGTGAACTACCCCCTGCTGCTGCTGAAGATCGAGAAAGTGAAATTGCTGCTGAAGAGGGAGTCGGCCTGGTATTCGACGACCGATAGTACTGAGCGAGAGATCAAAGAAGGGGAAGCCCTCACCAAACTCATCGCCTCCAACCGGTTGGCCTACGAGAACGCCACGGGTTTCCAGGAACGAGCCTATTTCTCGGAGGTGGACGATTCACCCCAGCCGTACTTTGTGTACCTTCCGAAGGCCTACTACGACTCTCCGACCAAACCTTACCCGTTGATGGTCTTTCTGCACGGCTACGATACCTCCACCACGAAGGTGAATGCCTGGACGCTTAGCTCCAACGTCCTCGACCTGTGTGATCGAAAGGGATACGTAGTGGCCATCCCCTACGGCAGAAGAAACACAGACTTCGTCTCCATCGGGGAAGTGGACGTAATGACGGTTATCGGAGAGATGAAGAAGCACTTCCGGCTCGACCCGGACCGGATCTACCTGATGGGAGTATCCATGGGTGGCTATGGGGCCTACGCGGTCAGTGAGCACTACCCCGACGTGTTCGCTGCGGTCTCCGTGGTGGCCGGACGCACCGACCATTACTTCTGGCAGAAGCTGGACCGACAGAAGGTTGCGCCTTTCAAACAGTGGCTCATCGACGGTGACAACCCCATTTCCCTCGTGGATAACCTGAGGAATTTACCCCTCTACCTGACCCAGGGGGAACACGACAGCCTTGTGGACATCACCCATTCTCGCCGAATGGTTGAAACGCTCAAGAAGCTGAGCTTCACTTTCAAGTTTGACGAGATCAAAGATGAGAACCATTGGATCTACTTCGATAACGCCTGCTACGAAGCTTCCCTCGACTGGTTCGACAAGTATCGCCGCGACCTTTTTCCTCGGCTGATCACCTACACTACGTATTCACCAAAATATGGAAGAGCCTATTGGGTAGAGATCAAAGAACTCAAGGAATGGGGGAAGCCTGCGGACATCCGGGCAGAGGTCAAAACCAATAACGTGATTGAGGTTAAAACCAAAAACGTCGCGGCTTTGTCCGTAGAGTTTCCCAAATCCCTGCTCGATCCCGCGCGCCCGGTCGTCCTTCAGTGGAACAACGAGAAGGTTTTCGGTGGGAGCTGGCAGTCTCAGGCTGGCTGGGAGTCACCGTTGAATAGCCCCCCCGGCCCGCAGAAAGTCAACGGGCGCTATGGCCCAATCAAAGAGGCTTTCAACGAGCCCTTCCTCCTGGTCTACGGGACCCAGGGGGGCGACCGAACAAAGGTGACCCTGAGCGCCAAGGCCCAAAAGATGGAGGAAGAATGGCGGAGGTTTGCTGATGGGTCGCCTACGGTGAAGACGGACGCTCAGGTGACTGAGACGGACCTCGTTCAGCGCAACTTGATCCTCTTCGGTGATGCCAGCCAGAATCTGGTTGTTGCGCGCCTTCAGAAACAGTTGCCAATCGAGTTCAAGGAAGGCGAGTACCACGTCAACGGACAGACCTATCGCGGCGAGGATCTCGGGTTCATGATGCTCTTCCCCAACCCTTTGAACCCCAAGCGGTACGTCGTCGTCCAAACAGGTGTCTACTGGGGAGACAGCTTGCCTATCAACCACAAGTTTGACTTGCTCCCAGACTTCCTCGTCTACAACAATCGGACGGATACTTCGGACTACACCAACAAGTACGTGTGTGCCGGCTTTTTCAACAACAACTGGCAGGTAGATAAGAACTTGATCTGGACAAACGGCCAGTAGGAAACGATCAGTGATTATTCAGGTGTCACGGGAGCTTTCGTAAACGTCGGATCAACAACCATCACAATGAACCGAGTCGCAATCACGGGTTTGGGAGTTGTCTGCCCCCTCGGCAGCAACGTGGAGGCTTTCTGGCGTCGGTTGATCGCTGGCAAGTCGGGCATCGGTCCGATCACCAAGATCGACCCAACCGGCCTTCGCAACGAAGAGGGGGGCGAAATTGTTGACTTTGACTGGTCGATCTTTTCGGACGACTTGGTGGACGAGGCAACCCAGTATGCTTTCGCTGCCAGCGTCGAGGCGCTGCGGGATGCCCAGCTAATCCTTCCACAATCTCCCACCCTCCCAGTCGGGAGACCAAGAACGGGTGTGGCCTTTTCCACCAATTTCGGTGGCGCGGCCTCGTGGGAAAGCTTCGTGGAGAGCGGGGAGGTGGAAGCCTTTAGAGAGTTTGGCTTTCACCGCGCAGCCGCCTACACAAGCCAGGTACTCGGACTGGCCGGCCCGTCTATCACGTTGTCCAATTCTTGTTCCTCCGGTGTCAGCGCGATTGGGTGCGCCTTCGACCAGATTCGGTTGGGCCGGGCTGACGTCATGGTGGCAGGCGGGCATGATGGCTTGGGACTTTCCAGTCTTGCCGGGCTGAGCATCCTCCGAACGATCACCGCCGAGAAATGTCGCCCGTTTGACAAGAACCGGAGTGGCACGATCTTCGGGGAAGGCGCCGGAATCGTGGTCCTGGAGGATCTGGCACACGCCAGACAACGAAACGCCAGGATCTATGGCGAGGTGTCGGGGTACGCTCTGAACAACAACGCCTACCACCTAACCGCTCCGGACAAGGGCGGCGCCGGGATGGCTCAAGTGTTGAGAAGGGCCCTCAAGAACGCCTCAACGCCACCGGAATCCATCGATTACATTAACGCTCACGGGACGGGGACGCAATACCACGACCCCGCCGAAACCCAGGCCATCAAAGAGGTGTTGGGACCGCGCGCCTATGAGATTCCCGTTAGCTCTATCAAAGGGGCCACTTCGCACACTATGGCGGCAGCGGGAGCGATTGAGGCGATAGCCACCGTCCTCGCAATGAGGGACAGCGTAGTTCCCCCTACAGTCAACTACGAGACACCGGACCCCGACTGCGACCTCGACGTTGTGCCCAATGAGGCGAAGGCATGGAAGGTAGATGCGGCCCTCTCCATCTCAGCGGGCATCGGCGGCAACAATGGGGCGATCGTTATCAGCAGGTGGAAGCAAGAAGATTAGATTGGACCTGCAACGAATCTGTATCACCGGCGTTGGTGTTGTCTCCTCGATCGGAATCGGGCGAGAAAGTTTCTTCGCGGGTCTGAGGCAAGGGCGACCGAAGACCGGCGCAATTGAAGGTTTCCGCATCGAGGACTATCTCGAATCGTCGAAGACCTACCTCGACCGCTGTTCAGCATTTACCCTCGCCGCCTGCGCGCTGGCGCTCAAGGAGTCTGAACAGAACGACGTAGGATCCCCCCTTGATTCCTCCGGATCGAAAGCTCTGACTTCTGCTGGTGGGGACGCTCTGGACACGGGGATCTGCCTGGGGACGGCTTTTGGGTGTCTGCAGACGATGGAGGACTTCATCGGCAAAGTGCTCGAGAAAGGCGCAAAGTTCGCGAACTCTCTCCTCTTCAGCCATTCCTACTCAAACTCCCCAACCAGTCTCGCCGCCATTGAGTTCAATCTGAGCGGCTATCACTCTACGGTGACTGCTGGGGAAGACTCCGGGGCAGCGGCTCTGATGCAAGCCATCGACGCCCTCAGGCTGGGGTACGCAGACCGGATGCTTGCCGGTGGAGTTGACGTGCTGTCGGCGCCGCTGCTGAGAGTCTGGTCGGAGCTTTACGGGGATCGTCTGGCCGGCGAGGGTGCGGCGTTTTTCGTTCTGGAGACGGACACGTCACTCCTTAGCCGGGGCTTGCAGCCTGAGGCGTTCGCGCAGGTTCAAGCCGAATGCGTGGCGGCTTCGGAAATCCCGGATCGTGAAGCGCCGCATGTCAGCGAGGCGTTGCTTGGATTCGCGGGCGGCGCTGCCAGCGCGTTGGAGCTGGCCGCCTGCTTGGAGAGAGTGGAATCCGGCGAATCAAACCTTGTCGAAATTGTGTCTAAGGGCACAGGCGCGGCAAGAAGGATTCAGGTTACGAAGGGCTGAGTTTGCACAACGAACAACTGATTGGCGATTACCGACGGATGCTTCTCATCCGTTTGTTTGAAGAGAAACTGGACGAGCTATTCTCGACGGGCGTCATCAAAGGCACCTCCCATCTCTATGCCGGACAGGAAGCCGTGGCGGTCGGGGTGTGCGCGGCCCTTCGGTCCTCCGATTACATGACCAGCACGCACCGAGGTCATGGTCACTTTCTGGCCAAAGGGGGCGACCCGAAGCGGATCATGGCGGAGCTCTTTGGGAAGGCAACCGGTTACAGCAAAGGGCGCGGCGGCAGCCAGCACATGGCGTGCATTGACATCGGATTCCTGGGCTCCAATGGAATCACGGGCGGCGGCATTCCCATCGCGACTGGAGCGGCGCTTGCCGTTCAGATGAAGCAATCTGTTTTGAAGCAGCAGGCTGAAGATTCCGTCGTCGTGTGCTTCTTTGGCGAAGGCGGCGCTCACATCGGGATGTTCCACGAAAGCCTCAACATGGCTGGAATCTGGAAGCTCCCGGTGATATACCTCTGCGAGAACAACCTGTACGCGATGTCCGTGCCTCTCAGCGAGGCCTCGTCGGTTCAGGACATCGCCGTGCGTGGCGCTTCCTACAATATGCCCGGCGTGATCGTCGATGGCTGTGATTACTTCAAAGTGCGCGAAGTGGTTGGCGAGGCGGCTCGTAGAGCTCGGGCTGGGGAAGGCCCTACTCTCATTGAGGCCAAGACGTATCGTTACTATGGCCACAGCAAGTCGGACAAACGGGAGTACCGCACGCGCGAGGAAGAAGCCGAGTGGCGACAGCGCGATCCTCTCCTTCTCCTCCGTGACAGGCTGAGAAACACGGAGGGCGTGGAAGACTCTCTACTCGAATCCATTCGGATGCAGGTCGAGGCGGAGGTCGAGGAAGCAGTGCAGTTCGCCACGGAGATCCCTGAGCCGGACCCGATGAGCGTGATGGACGAGGTTTTTGTCACTCCGTGAGGTCTACGATATACCTCGCCAAGCACAGAACTTCGGGCAGGACCACGGAGAAGGGACGCCGTGGCATCGTGCCTCCGAAGTGGTGTTGACAACGATGGGAGCTCGAAATCCGGCCACCCATCGAAAGGGAAGCTGATGCGTGAAATCTTCTACTCCCATGCCATCCGGGAGGCCATTGCCGAAGAGATGGAACGCGATCCAAGTGTGTTCATGCTTGGCGAGGACATCGCTGAGTATGGAGGCGCCTTCAAAGTGACTCAGGGGCTGTCGGACCGCTTTGGCAAGGAGCGGATACGTAACACACCTATCTCCGAGAACTCCTTCGTCGGTGTTGCCACCGGCGCAGCGTTGTTGGGCTTCCGTCCCATAGTGGACATCATGTTTCAGGATTTTATCACGCTGGCAATGGACCAGATCACCAACCATGCCACGAAGATCCACTACATGTACGGCGGGCAAATGAAGGTACCGCTCGTCATCCGCACTCCCGCGGGGGGAGGGAGGTGTTACGGACCGACCCATTCGCAAAGTCTGGAGGCCTGGTTCATGCACATCCCTGGACTCAAGGTTGCGGCCCCGGCCACGGCCTATGACGCGAAGGGGATGCTCAAATCAGCCATCCGCGACGACAACCCGGTTGTGTTCGTGGAGAGCAAGCTGCTTTACGGGCAGAAAGGTCCGGTGCCGGAGGAAGAGTACCTCGTTCCCCTGGGAGAGGCTCGTGTGATTCGGGAGGGCGAAGATGTGACGCTTATTGCCTACTCCCGCATGACGGTCGAGTCAGAGAAGGCGGCGAGGGTCCTGGAACAGGAAGGAATTTCCTGCGAGGTCCTCGACCTGCGGACCCTGGCCCCCCTGGATATGGGCAAGGTTTCCGACTCTGTCGTAAAGACCGGGAGAGCGGTGATCGTTGAAGAAGGCTGCCTCACCAACGGAGTCGGCGCCGAGGTGAGTGCTCGCATCACTGAGTCGTGTTTCGATTATCTGAATGCACCCATTCGCCGAGTCGCCGCTCTCGATGTGCCAGTACCGTGCGCCGACTCTCTGGAGCGCGCCGCTCTACCGGACGCCGGGAAGATCGTGACGACGGTTCGCCGATTGCTCGAGCAGTATTCGTAGTCCGTCTTTCAACAGGGATACCATGGATCGACCGACTTTCTCTATCATCGTCCTCAACCACAACAAAGCCTCGTACACGCGAGCTTGTTTGGAGAGCCTCCTTCTCCTGAACCAAAGTGGCGACTACGAGGTGGTCGCGGTGGACAACGGGTCTCGCGACGATACCAGCCGGATACTCTTTGAGGGGGCGAAGCGGTTCGAAGCCCAGGGATATGCTTTCCAGATCATTGCCAATGAGACCAACGTCGGAGCCATCACCGGCAGGAACCAGGCAATGGAGGTCGCCCGCGGGCAATACTTCGTGTTTGTTGACAACGATGTCATGGTCAAGGAGGCCGACTGGCTCCTGCGGCTGAAGGAGAAACTGGAGGCAGACCCGTCGGTTGGGATCATCAGCCCGAAGTTGATTTTTCCCTGGGAACCGTACCTGATCGAGTGTGCGGGATGCGGTGTATCGAGAACCGGGCGCATTCAATACAGGGGACGCGGCGCGGCACGGGAAGACCCGGCCTTCAATGTCGAGCGGGAAGTCCAGTGTCTTATCAGCGCCTGTGTCATGTTCCCACGAAAGCTGGTCGAGGAGATCGGCGCGTTGGATGAAGCCTTCAGCCCGGTTCAATACGAAGATCTGGACTTCTGCTACCGGGCTCGAAGCAAAGGCTATCACATGCTCTACACGCCTGAGGTTGAGATGTATCACTTCGAGAACACTACCACCGAAGGCTCCGTGGACATCAACTTCAGGTACGTGACCATCAAGAATGGACTGCTCTTCAAACAGCGGTGGCGTCATAAGTTCGAGCATGAAGAGGGGCCGGCAGACGACGAGTGCGCTTGGAAGCTAATTTCTAAAAAGGGAATCGATGAAGTCAAAATCGAATTTCCGCTTGAGACCAAATAGAGGTGATTGAGGTGTCTGAGAACAGCGACCTAAAATCCGGATTGAAAGAGATGATTGTGGAGCGACTTTTCCTCAAGGTCACGCCAGAGGAAATTGACGACGAGGCCCCCTTGATGGAGACTTACGGCATAGACTCCGTCGCGCTCTTTGAGCTGGTTGTCGGGCTTGAGGAAGTCTACGAGATCACTTTGGAGGACGAGGAATTCAGTCTTGACCTGTTCCACAGTGTGAACTCAATAGCCGAATTCATTGAGAGAAAGCGCGGAGGCTGATTTGAGCGGGACTCCACCTCACGAGGAGAGGAACCAGAGGGGCACGAGGGCTGGGCGAGAACAGCCTCTGTTCCTCGAGAGCGGAGGTAGCCGCCTTTTCGCCCTTCTCCACAATCCAACCCCTCAGCCGCCTGAGAGCTCTTCTCAGCCTCCGAAGGCCGCCTTTGTTTTTTGTCCCCCCTTTGCAGAGGAGGAGAAGAGCTCACACCGGACGTTCGTAGATCTGGCTCGACGACTGTGCGATGCAGGATGCGCGGTCCTTCTGATACAGTACCGGGGCTGCGGTGACAGCGAAGGCGAATTCGATGACTTCCTCTGTGCGGACTGGCGAGAGGACATACGGGCCGGTTTGAATTTCCTGAGAGAATCGACCCGGGCTCCTTTGGGTCTTCTCGGGTTGAGGGTTGGCGCAACCCTCGCCGCCGAAGTGGCAGAGGAAGCCCCAGAGGTCTCACGTCTGGTTCTGTGGGAACCAATACTGAGCGGCAAGCAGTACATGTCCCTCAATCTCCGCCGCAAGCTGCTCCGCAAAATGCTAACGGACAAGGAAGGATCCTTAGCCGCGAAGGCCGACGAGACCTCCGCTGTCAACGTGGTCTCCGTTGCTCCCGAGGAAAGGGAGTCCGGAATCGACTTCGAGGGATACTGGATAACGGACCAGTTGCAGTCCGAAGTTGCCAGCATCGACCTTCTCGCCGAAATTCAACGGTTCAAAGGCGGGGTGCTGATTACTCAGATCTCCTCTCAATCCACGCCCGGCAAGGCAGTGCAGTCTCTGGAGGGCCGATACCGACAAGCAGGCGCACAGGTGGAGACTCACGCAGTTGTGGAGCAACCAATCTGGAATCTGATGGACCTCTTCACTGCCGAATCGCTCGTTCAACACACTCTTGAATGGATCACTGCTCGATGACGTCACAACGTCCTGTCAGCTTTGAATCCGGTCAGACCAGACTATTCGGACTCCTGCAAGAGCCGGAACAGGACGGCAACCGACGAGAGCAAGAAGTGGGAGTGGTCTTCTCACACGGATGGTCAGGCTATCGCGTCGGGCCCCATCAGATGTTCGTTCACGCCGCTCGATCTTTTGCGCTGGAAGGCTTTCCGTCCCTCCGCTTCGACTTCCGCGGTCGAGGGGACAGCGAGGGCGCCCTGGAAGAAGCCAACCTGATCACGATGGTAGAGGACATGCGGGCCGCGGTGGAATGCCTGCTATCCAACACGCAGGTGCGACAAGTCATACTCCTCGGCATCTGCTCCGGGGCGGAAGTCGCGTATGGAGCGGCAGCCTGCCATCCAGCGGTCGCCGGATTGGCCTTGTGGTCGGCGCCCGTCTTCTGGGCTGAGGCGGCGACTCGTCAGGAGGTCAACGTTGCGCAGATCGAGGCAAGGAAGAAGGCCCACTACCTGAAAGACTACGCTCGCAAGCTCTTCAGCCCCACGACCTGGAAAAAGCTGATCGCCGGAAAACTCCAATTTGGATTGATCGGTCGTGTGTTGTTGGGTCGGAGGAAATCCAGCCTTGAGGTCCGGTCGGTCCTCTCTCCTCAGGAGTTCCGAGAGCAAACCATCAGCAAGTTTTCTTCCTTCAAGGGTCGGGTGCTGGGGGTATACGGAACGAGTGATCCGACCACTCCCGAGGCCCTCAAGTGGTATGAGGAGGCATGTCTGAGGAATTCTGTCCCCTTCGAACACCACCTGGTCGAGGGTGCCAATCACAGCTACTACTCCCTGACCTGGGAGCGGCAGGTGATCGACAGAACCCTGGCATGGCTGCACGAAAGAGCCACATGCGAGTTCTCTACCTAAACCACGTGTCCTCGATGGGAGGCGCCGAGCACAGCCTCCTTGAGTTACTGAAGCGCGTCCCCCGGGACGAAGTGGAGCCTGTGGTGGCCCTGCCGGAGGGAGGCCCGCTTGCCAGCCACCTCCGGTCGATTAGCATCGAAATCGTCACTGCGAGCCTGGTTCGTCTGAAGCTCCGGCTGGGCCTGCTCCGTGCCTTCAAGACCGGCCTTCGGATCCTTGGAGCCAGGAGAAAACTCTCGCGTTTCGTCGAAGCTCGCGAGATCGACCTCCTGCACGCCAACAGCGTTTCCTCACATTTCGTGGCGGGTCCCGTGGGGAAATCTCAAGGACGACCAGTCGTCTGGCACGTGCGCGATCTAAGGCCGATTCCCATCGCGCGTGGGATGTTGGGGCAAACAGCGACGCGCATCATCGCCATTTCTCAAGCAGTGCGGAGGTCGCTGCTGGATCAGGGATTCCCAGAAGACAAGATCGTGGTCCTCTACAACGGAGTTGACACTGCCAGGTTTCATCCGGGAAGGAGCGGGGGGACCGAGAGAGGACGCCTGAACGTTCCTTCCGGTAGTTTCGTGTTCGGGATGATCGCCCAGATGGTGCCCTGGAAGCGACACGACCTGTTCCTTGCCGCCGCTTCGGAGATTGCTGTTCGCTATCCGCACGCGCGGTTTTGGATTGTCGGCGATGACGTGTTCGCAGACCATCCGGATTACGTTGCCTCCTTGCGCGCCCAGAGCTCAAGCCCGGCCCTGTCGGGCAAGGTTTCGTTTCTGGGGTACCGTGAGGACATCGAGGCTGTGATTGCCGGACTGGAGGCGCTGGTGCTCCCTTCTGACGCGGAGCCCTTCGGCCGAGTCCTCATCGAAGCGATGGCGATGGGAAAGCCTGTTATCGCAACACGGGCTGGAGGGCCTCCGGAGATTCTTGAGGAGGGGCATCACGGTTACCTGACCAACCCGGGCGACAGAAACGAACTGTATCAGGCGATGGCGCGGATGATCGAGGAGCCCGAGCGATCCCACAACATGGGGACGGCCGCCCGTCGCCACGTCGAAGACTGCTTCAGCATCGACCGGCATGTAGCCGCCACTGTCTCCTTGTATCGTGAATTGGTGGAGCAAGGACGTTAGCTTATGAGAATCGGCATCGATGGTTCGCTGCTCTACGGCCAATACTCAGGAGTTGAGTACGCGATCCACCATCTGCTCCGGGAGTTGGCCGTCGTCGACCGGCAGAACGAGTATGTGATCTATGTCGATGCCGACTTCATTCCCAGGTCAAAATCTCCCCCAAACTTCCGGTGGCAACATACGCGCTTTCACGGTCGCCAGCGATTCATGAGGATTCTGTGGCAGCAACGTCAATTGCAGCGACAGATACTGGAGGATCAGCTCGACGTGTTCCACGGACCTGGTTATGTGATTCCACTGAACTGTCCGGTTCCCTCGGTCGTTACGGTCTATGACATCATCGCTCTAACTCATCCTCGGTTGTGCCGTGTAAGCAACCGCCTTCACTACGGGTGGATTCTGCCGAGAACGCTGGACAGAGCGACGTGCATCGTCGTGCCTTCAGAGAGTGTGAAGAAGGAAATCCTCGAGAGACGCCCGGCCGCCGAATCAAGGATACGCGTCGTACCACTGGGGATCAATCCGTCGTTCTTCGATCCACCGTCTCAGGAGGACCTTTGCAGGTTGAAGAGGAAGTACCAGTTACCGGACCGCTTCCTGCTTTTCGTGGGAAACCTCGAGGCGAAGAAGAACCTTCCACGTCTGATGACTGTGTTTCACGCCCTCAAGATCGGGCACCACCTCCCGCATCATCTGGTGCTGGCTGGAAGCACCCAGCACACCACTCCAGCGGTAACTGAACTCATCGAGAACGAGCATCTGAAGCCCTTTGTCCATGCGCTCGGATATGTGCCGGAAGCTGATCTGCCTTCCTTGTACTGCCTCGCGGAGGTCTTCGTGTTTCCCTCCCTGGTTGAGGGTTTTGGACTGCCGGTGCTGGAGGCGATGGCTTTGGGGACCGCAGTCGTCGCCTCGGATCGAGGGGCTTTGCCCGAAGTCGTGGGTGACGCCGGTATTCTTTGCGCCCCGGAGGATTCGCAGTCGGTCGCCTCGGCTCTCCACCGCATTATCTCAGACCCGGAACTACGCGCGGACCTCGTCGCCCGCGGGAAGCTGCGCGCTCAGCAATACTCCTGGCAGAACACCGCCGTGCAAATGCTGGAGCTATATAAAGAAGTGGAGCAGGCCACGTGATGCCCCCAACCATCGGTTACCTTCTCGGTGAATTCCCCTCGCTGACCGAAACGTTCATCCTGCGCGAAATGAAAGAACTGGTGAGACAGGGATTGCGGCTCCACATATTTTCTCTGACGCGACCCAAATCGGCGTCAGATCCGTTGCCCGCGGAGCTTGCGCCGGTTCACGTCGACTATGGGCCGGGCAGAATGGACCCCTCCCTGCTAAGCAGAGCGTTTCGAGGACTGTTCTCGGGTGGGCCCAGTCGACCACGCATCGAAGCTGCAACGGACCGGTGGCTCAAGACTCTGGCCGAGCACCGTGAGATCGTTCACCTCCATGCGCATTTCGCCAATGAACCGGCTCTCACCGCGATGGCAATGTCGAAGGCGTCTGGGCTGCCCTTCAGCTTTACGGCTCATGCCTGGGATATCTATTGCTCTGGGACCCCTCTTTCGGAGTTGATTGCTGCGGCACAATTCACAGCCACCTGCACCGAGGCAAATGCGCGGTATCTGCACGCAAAATGTCGCAGTGAGGACCGTGACAAAATCTTTCTTGTCCGCCACGGGATCGAGTTGGAACCTTTCTGTTCTGAGGATTGGAGACCCTCGAAGCCCTTCCGGTGTCTTGCCATCGGTAGACTGGTGGGAAAGAAAGGTTTCGACGTGCTTTTGAAGGCCCTCGGGATTCTGAACGATCGGCGTATTCAGACAGTGTGCAATGTTGTCGGCGATGGCCCGGAACGTGAGAGGCTTCAGCAACTTCGGAAGGAAACCGGTGTCCAAGATACAGTCCAGTTTCTTGGAGCGAGACCTCCTTCGGACACGCTCCAACGACTGCGAGAATCGGACGCGCTGATCGTGCCCTCGGTCATCACCTCCGAGGGCGACCGGGACGGGCTGCCCAATGTCATCCTGGAGGCGGCCGCCAATGGAATTCCCATCGTCGCCTCCGACTTGCCGGGTATCTCGGAGTTCGTGGCAGACGAAGTGTCGGGGTTGCTTGCCTCCTCGGGAGACCCCAAGAGCCTTGCCGACAAGAT
The DNA here is from genome assembly GCA_016199605.1 of Armatimonadota bacterium. Taxonomy (GTDB): domain Bacteria; phylum Armatimonadota; class Abditibacteriia; order CG2-30-59-28; family CG2-30-59-28; genus JACQGJ01. The sequence continues at coordinate 14,025 of JACQGJ010000346.1, forward strand.
CGAGGTCCTGGCGGCTGACAACGGCGCCCTTGCCGAGACCCTCCGTCGCAATGCCCGCAGAATCGTGGAAGAAGAGTACGACATCCGCAAGAACGTAGGACCTCTGATTGCCTTGTTCAATCAGTTCTCCAACGCCTCCATCGAAGGAGCATGCAGTGAGTAGAGATTTCCTGGTTGAGAAGGAACCATCCTGTGGCGAGGTGATTCCGCATGAGTGAGGGAACGGAAAACGGTATCGTCGCGGGGGATCCACCCGTTCAAGAGGACCCGCAGAGGATTCAGGTAGACCGGAAAGAGGGGATCGTCCGGAACACACTCATCGTCACCGCGCTCCGTGCGATCAGCCCGTTGGCCGGGACTCTGCGGGAAATGGTCATGTCGCGCCTGATGGGCACCACAGCAGCAGCCGACATCTACCGCTTCGCCATCGAGCGGATCCTCCAGGATGTCTACACAAAAGTCGAAAAGCTCCTGCAGCCGACGTACCTGCCTGTGTTCGTCGGAAGGCAGACTCTCGACGGCGAAGAACGCGCCTGGCGGTTCACCAG
>JACQGJ010000341.1 GCA_016199605.1 Armatimonadota bacterium
AACGGCTATTCCTTTCGTGTGTCCCTCTGTTTCGGTCCCAAGAAACTTCTGCCGCCACTCCGGGTGAGTGGCAGCGCCCGACTTCGTGATGATGAGCGGATACCAGGATACGACGGGCAGATGGTTGTCGTGGAGCGCCCGAATCCATTCCTTGAACAGCGCTTCGTTTTCCGCCGCCTCCTTCACATCGGTAGGAATGAAGGCCGATTCATACTCGGGGGAGCCGAGCGGAGTGTTGACACTGATCCACCGCGCGCTGATACCGGCTTTCGCATGGGTGGCTTCGATGTCCCCAAACTTGCCGTGAGCCAGCATTCCTGTCGGGCTGGGGCGTATCTCAAGACGCAATCCGGACTTGCCATACGGAGTTTCTTCAACAGGCACTGCTGAGAGGACTTGTGGAAGAGCTGCTATGACAACCATGGGACCCACGACCCTCCGCAATGATTTGCCAACGTTGTCCACGATGCGTTCCTTCCGCTACAGCAGACTCAGAGGATGCTCACGATTTTCCAGAGGCAGCGTGACTGGCGCATTGAGGCGGTGTGATTCATAGACGGACAGGATCATCTCCAGCGCCGACCGCCCATCGTACATACTCCCCCGCGGCTGCGTATCCTTCTCGATTGCCAGGATCAGGTCTCGAGCAATCCACGAGTTCCCCTGACGCAATCCTCCGTCCGGTAGCGGCTCCGGCTGGCCGATTCCTGCGCTGGAGACAGGAACCCACTCGTGACCCCCGACGCCCCATTGCGGGTCATCGAGGAAGAGCGCCCGAGGCAGACTGCCCGTTCCGAGGTCGAGAACACCCTTCGATCCGTGGACTCGCAGACCGAATCTCTGCCCTTGGCCGCCGGCGTTGCGATGTGTTGAGAAGTGAGCCGGGGCTGAACCGTCGAAGCCATACACGGCGTCAACACAGTCACCGGCAAGCGGACCGAGTCCTTCCGCCCCCTCGCGGACGTGCTTCCGGCTGACCCGCTCACCCTCTTCCAACACTCGCGCAAAACACCACTTCGGGTCTCCTACCAACAGACGGATCAAGTCCATGACGTGCGAGCCGAGAACGATCAGATCTTCTCCGCCACCTCGCCCATCTTCCTTGCCCCGTCCTCGCAGTTCGAGAATCTCACCCAGCGTCCCGTCGGCGATCATCTCTTGCACACGCTGGAGGCGGGGGCTGTACCGCGTCTGATGGGCAAGAGCCAGCTTCACGTTCGCCCGCTCACACGCGGCAATCATCTCATCCGCTTCCGCCAGAGTGCGACACATCGGCTTCTCCAGGAACACGTGGCAACCGTGCTCCGCGCACGCTATCACCATGTCCCGATGACAGTCGAGCCAGCGCGGCGCAACGCTCACAATGTCCGGGCGCTCTTCTTCCAGCATCTCACGGTAGTCTGCGTAGGTTCTGGGGACGCCCAATCGTTGCGCGGCTTGCGCGCGCCCCCGCTCATCCTCGTCGGCCACTGCCACGACCTCGGCTTCTTCGAGGTCCAGCCACACCGTGTCGAGGTCGTGCCCGTAGTTGCCTCTCCCGGTCCTTCCAATCACGGCAACTCTGTATTCAGCAGTCAAACGGATCACCCCTTCTTCCAGTTAGATGGAACACCGACGACGTGGTGTTGATCCCTCATCCATTCATCCTTTCAGTCACAGCGCCCGAGCCTTTGATCTTCCGCTGCCAGCCATTCACCGTACCCCCGCTGCACGGCGGCGGGACCGCCCAAGCCGTGTTCGCGTCGCCAGCGCAGTAGTGGGTGGTCGCGCTGTTCCTGTGGCAAGTCTACTCTCCTGCCATACGCCGCCGACTCGAAAATGCCCATCATGATCTCCAGCACATGGCGCCCTTCCACTCCACTGCACTCGTGCTCTCGGTCCTCTTCAAGAGCCCGGACGTATTCCTCCACGAACCAATACTCATCCTCGCTCGTCCCGCAGCCTGGATCGTAGCCGGAAGGATAGACTGGCTCCAACGGCTGCCACTGATCGTGCTCGCCGTCCGGAACGTAGTGCGGCTGCGGCAGCCACCAGGCTCCTCGGTGGTTCCAGAACAGGCGCCCTTCCGTTCCATAAACCTCGAGCATGTAACCTGTACTATCCATCGGAGCGAAGCGATGGTGCAGGAGGCTGGCGGTGAGGCTCCCGCCAAAGTGTAGTGTTGCCGCGATATGCTCCCCGGCGATGGTTCCCATGCCGAGTGGAGAGCCAACAACGTCCTCGGGAGTGACGGGGTGACCGTCCGTGAGTCCCATTGCAGTGACGCTTCGACATTCTCCTGCGAACTTGAGGAAGTTGTTGATAATGTGGGTCCCGATGTTCATCAGCCCCAGACCACCGTAGTAGCCCTTGCAACTCCCTTGAAGGTACCGCACTTCACCGATCCGGCCTTCGTTGACGGCGCGTCCCACCGCCTGCATGAAAGAGGCAACGCGCCCCTGATGATGCACGGCGACTTGCACGTGTTTCTCCTGAGCCTTCGCCATCACCTCATCCGCCTGTTGCAGGTCGGTACAGAGCGGCTTTTCGATGTCAATGTGAACTCCGCACTCCAGCGCGCGCAGGGCAAGCTCGTGGTGGAACTCCGTACCCGTCGCGATGACGGCAAGATCGGCGCCGACATCGGACAGCATTTCCTCAAGGTCGGCAAACCGTGCCGACACGTTCAACTCCTCGCCCAGCTTATCCCGGAGTTCTTGAACCCGATCACATACCGCCACCACCTCGGTCCGCGGGTGGGCATGGTAAGCTCTCGCGGCGGCTGTTCCCCTCGGGCCGCATCCTATAAGTGCTATACGATAAGTCTTCATGTCTTCCTCCACACTTGTGCTGTGACTGAGTAGTTCGACAACGTTAGATTTGGATAGCGTTTGAATGCTGCCATTGGCTGTTGTTACTATGCAGCATGAGACAAGGTGAATAGTTACCCCGAAACGACAGTACCATCGGATTTGGCCCGCAGTGTAGCAGAACGGCGAGGGTTAGGGAACGGCAGTCCCTGGGGGTTTTTGAGGTGAGTTCTGATACCACCGGGTCGAAGGGAATGAAATGGAGTGAAGTCATACGACCCGTATGGCTTCACTGCGTTCAGAATGAGGCAGGCCGGGTATTCCAGACACGCTCTCATTTCGGATCCCCCATCGCAACGAACATCCCCCAGAACAGCGGATGGGCGGCGCCGTGGGCTTTGCGGCGTTTGTGGAGGATCGCCAGTTGGGCATCGCGCAGGGACTTCACTTTGTCCCCGCTTTTCAGCCAGTGGGTGTAGAACTCCACCATCAACTCTTTCGTTTCTTTGTCGGGCACTTTGGCGAGGCTCATGAGCAGCGTCTTCGCGCCCGCATGTAGAAAAGCTCGGCGCAGGCCGAAGACGCCTTCGCCGTTGTGCACCTGCCCCAGGCCGGTGTCGCAGGCGCTGAGGACTACAAGCTCGGTGCCGGTCAGGTCGAGGGCGGAGATCTCCTGAGCGGTGAGGATGCCGTCCTCGGCTTTACCCGAGTCCTCTTTCCCGAACCGGTTGGCGCCGGCAACGGCGAGACCGGAGCGCAGCAGTGGATTCTCGATTCCTGCGGCTGCCATGCGTTGCCAGGATCGGTCGGCATCCAGGCTTGGCCGATCTTCCAAAGGTTCTATTGGTACCGTTCGGCCACCTCCTTGCCCGGTCCTCGCAAAGTGAGAGCGCCAAGCTGCTGCATCACGCCCTTCCATTCGTCGAACTTGCCGGAGTCCTCACGATTCTCACCCACTGCCTGCCGCTGCCAGAGCAACGACTCCGCAACGGTCGCCTTCCCTCGCCAACGATCAAGATAATCCGTTCTGGAGACACGCGCAAAGCGCGGCTATTCAGAATCGGGGGCATCTTCCGGGTGCGCAGACTCCCGAATGGATTCTCTCTGTTTGAGTCCCTTCTCTATGATGTCATCCCGAGCTTTGTGAACTCCGGTCTGATCGAGCCAGTCTTGCAGATTCTGAACAGACCGAGACGAAAGCTCCTTGATCATGTCCTTGCGATCATCCAAGGTAATGGCAGAGACCTTGATGATCTCGATGGTCCGCCGATGCTCGGTAAAAAAGAATGAATAGTGCAGGTCTTGACCTCGATAGAGTTCAAACTTCACGTCAGTACCCCCGCAGTCCCATCCGCGACTAACCTGCTCGAAACTGAGAGATATTAGTCCTGCAAATCTCTTGATGGCGTTTGCATCCTCTGTATCGAGCAGGATGTGGTCTCCTACTGGATAGTAGTGAGCGTCGCCGGAGCGAACAATCAGACGAGTCGACTGGATGATGTTGCTTCTGATGCGATTAGTCTCCGACACGCGCATGATGGCAATCAATGCGATGAGGACACATGTCATGCAGAGGGGAGTCCAGAACAAACGCTTTTCGCGGTTTTGCCTCCTTTTCCATCCGGCAATGTAACGCGAACACGCGTCACTCGCACCTGGGACCCGGTGTCCGACGAGATGGGCGATGATAACCGAGAGAAATGCCAACGCCACGCCCAAAACGATGAGTGTGGAGAAGAAAATAACGACTATGATGATCCCCATAATGATGTCCTCATTCATTCTCGGTTCGCCTCGCTACCAGTTTCTTTTAACCTGTATTTCGTAACGTGGGGCACAATGCCGTGTCAAAATCGTTCCCCGGTCCAACCGAGGACCGGACTCCGCAAAGCGAGTGTTACGTCTCAAGAATACGGCTGTACGCGTCCGCCCCTGCCGCACCACCGGTAACCGGGCCGGGATTATACACGTGAAGTGTATCACCCGCGATGCGCTTTCTACACCACGAATTTCCCGAAGGATCGGGATGCAGCGACTCAGCGGGCGGCCACTTCATTCCTTGTGAACCACGATGCTCCCACCACCGAGGGCAGTCGCGGCGTCGGAGTCGTCCGTTTGCCCCATCTGGTTACCGTAGATTACGCCGCCGTGGGCGACAAGCGCCGCCCGCACCCAAAGCTTCAGTTGCGTGCGCACAGTAGGAATCTCCTTCCTCATTTCGGATCTCCCATCGCGACGAACATCCCCCAGAACAGCGGATGGGCGGCGCCGTGGGCTTTGCGGTGCTGGTGGAGGATCGTTAGTTGCGCGTCGTGGAGGGCTTTCACTTTGTCCCCGCTTTTCAGCCAGCGGGTGTAGAACTCCACCATCAACTCTTTCGTTTCCTTGTCCGGGACTTTGGCGAGGCTCATGATGAGCGTCTTCGCTCCCGCATGGAGAAAAGCCCGGCGCAGTCCGAATACGCCTTCGCCGTTGCGCACCTGCCCCAGGCCGGTGTCGCACGCGCTGAGCACTACGAGGTCGGTGCCGGTCAGGTCGAGGGCGGAGATCTCCTGCGCAGTAAGGATGCCGTCCTCGGCTTTACCCGAGTCCTCTTTCCCGAAACGGTTGGCGCCGGCAAGGGCAAGACCGGAGCGCATGAGGGGGTTCTCGATCCCTGCGGCTGCCATGCGTTGCCAGGATCGGTCGGTGTCCACATCCAGACCTGGACGATCTTCCATCAGGTCGGTGAGTTTCTGGTCGCTCAGGGAGAATCCATGAGTAGCGAAATGGAGAACCCTCGGGGAGTGCAGACCCTTGACCGATTCTTTCAGGGCGCGGCTGCCTTCGTACAGGGTCGGCTTGCTGTTCTTCAGGAGTCCTACTACTGCATTGGCTTCGGTTGCCGTGGCGGGCAGAGGCGGGAAGCTCATGTCCTTCAGGTTCGCGGAGCGAAGAGGGGCTTCAGCAAGAAGCGTGGGTTTCACCGGCAGTTTGTTGGCCTCGGCGATTCGATCGGCTGAGGAGAGGTCGAAGTCGGGATTGGCGATCACCACCGGTTCCGTAGCTTTGCCTCCCTTGTGTCCGAACTTGACGAGGTCGCGACCGGAGGAGAGATAGTTGAAACAGTACTTCTCGATGAGGTAGGCGCCGTCGGGCTGCTGAAGGGTCTGGAAAGGAAGGAGGTTCAATAGTCCATCAGGCGCAACGAACAAGGTGCGGCATCCGGCGAGATACGGTTCCAGCGGGGCGAAGGTCAGCCGGTAGAGGAGCTTTCCTCGCGCTGTAAGCTGCTTCTCGGCGTGCGCTTCGCCTTGTGCCCCGATGCCGCGGGCGCTCTGCGTCAGGACCTCTTTCCAATCGGTGAGAGCCTCCTCGATCTTCTCTGCATCACCGAGGTCTACCATCACCGGCTTCCCGCCTGCTTTCAGGACGAAGG
>JACQGJ010000380.1 GCA_016199605.1 Armatimonadota bacterium
GGCAACTGGGGAGAACGGAACCAGGACCCTCGAAGTCCCCGTCAAGCTGACGGTCTTCGGCGAAACGCTTCCCCGCAAGCGCAACTTCGGTTTCACGTCGTGGTTCAGTCCGGGCGACCTGGCCAAGCAATACGGGGTGCGAGTATGGTCCGAGGATTTCTGGGAGCTATTGCCAGCCTACGCCCAGAATCTGGTGGAGCATCGCCAGACGACGATCCTTACGCCAATGAACCTGATCCAGGTTGCCCGTCAACCGAGTGGCGACCTGTCCTTTGATTTCGACCGGTTCGACCGATGGGCGAGAATCTTCTTCGATGCAGGGATCCTGACCATCGAAGGGAAGGAGATGGGGCATCGCGTCGGGCCGTGGACTTCTCCGGAAATGAGCTTCCATCAGGTTCCCATTTACCAGCCGGAACCGACGATAAGACGCAGGCTCCGCCCTCTGGCTAACAAGCTCGTTCTGCGAGCGTTTTTCAAAGCCCTCGAAAACCATCTGGAACGACGGGGATGGATCGACCGTTTCGTCATGCACGTGTCCGATGAGCCGACGCGTTACAACGTCGAGTCCTGGCGAGGCATGTCACGGTTCCTCCACGCGAATGCTCCCAGAATCCGCCGGATCGAAGCGAATCAGACGACCGACCTCGACGGGGACGTGGAGATTTCGGTCCCTCAATTGGACTGCCTGGACCGGTCCCTTGACAAGTATCTTATGAAGCGACGAAAGTACGGTAACGAGCTTTGGTTCTATAGCTGCATGTATCCCAATGGCACCTATGCCAACCGACTGATCGACTACCCACTGATTAAGACCCGGATGCTGCCGTGGATTGCGGCGCGGTACGGCCTTACGGGTTACCTTCACTGGGGCTACAACTACTGGAGCGACAAGCCCTTCGAGAACGTGGAACGGAGCGGCCTCCCGCCGGGGGATTCGTTCGTGGTCTACCCCGGCAACAGGCGTCCCCTCAACTCTCTCCGCTGGGAGATGTTCCGAGAAGGCATCGAGGACTACGAATGCTTGCGGATGCTCCAGCAGCAGATAAGTCGGTATCATCAGTCCCGGGCCAGAACCCCCGGCCTCGAGTCCCTTGCGCTTTCTCCCATGATGCTCTGGAAAGGGGGAGGTAACGTCCGGGTGATTGCGTCGCAGATCGTCCAAACACCTGCCCGCTATGACCTCACCATAGAACACTTCAACCAACTGCACCGCGAGATCAGAGAAACAATCGCACTGCTGAGCAAACAATGAACAAGGAGGCAACACGGTCGTCTATGTCTGACGAACGACGACACAGTGTCGGCATCGGATCAGGAACGTAGTTTACAGGAGGAGGAATAACGATGAAAAGAATGCACAAGTTTTGGGGCTTGACTGCCGCGGGGTTGCTCGCGATCGGCGGATTGTGGGGGACGAGAGGAGGGAGAGCTTCCGCGCAAGACAACCCGCCACAGGCTCCGCCTGCTCCGAAGGCACCGGATCAGGGGCAGAATCGAGAGAACGGGCGGGAGCGGATGCAGAACATGACACCCGAGGAGCGAAGGGCCGCCGCGGAGAAGCGGATGAAAGAAGCGCTCATGCGTCAGGGACTGACCGAGCAGGAAGTGGACGTCCTCAAGCAGTTTCAGCAGACCCGGGACACGGCGCAGGCCAGCCTGGTTGGTGAACTCCGCAAGCTGGGGCAAACAGTGCGTGCTCAAGGAACCACCGACGACCAGGCTCGGACTGCGGTGTCTCAGTATCGGGACGCCATGAAAACCTACCAGAACAGCCTCGAGCAGGCGCGGACCAAACTCGATGAATCTGTCCACTACAGTACCCGGCCCAAGATCGAGGCGCTTCTCCTGACCTTGGGGATTCTCGACAATGGAATCCCCGGCGGGGGACGCGGCATGATGGGGCGCGGAATGAATGGAGGCGGCGGAAGAGGTGGCGGCGCCTTCGGTGGGGGTAATCAAGGCGGAGGCAGGCAACCGGGCGCCAACCGTCGTCGAGGGGGCCGGGCAGGAGCCCCAGCCGTGCAAGCCTTTGCACCGGGGGGCTGATCGGGGAGGTAATCCCCGTCAAACTGGATCCGGAATCTTAGGAGGACCCGGTGACAGCGCGTTGGACAAGCGCTGTCACCGGGTCGTTTCGCGTCTTCCTGGGTAGAGACCCTTGTCTGTGTCCTCTGCGCAGCGTTACTCTCGCTGGGCGAGGTCTGCGTGTTGCAATCGGCCCTCAATTTGCTTATAATGACCCGTGCCTGTTTCTGCCAACTGAGGGGACACGATAGCGCTCCATGATCCAGACCCTTGACGTATCTGTGGTTTACAACGGTGGGCCGCCGGCTCTGCGCGACGTCAGCCTGCGAATCGAGAAGGGGGAGTTCATCTTCATCGTCGGCCCGACCGGCATGGGGAAATCCACCTTCCTGAAGCTCATCAACCGCGAGGCGGTGCCCGCGAAAGGGAAAGTCATCGTCGCGGGACGAGACATCACCAAACTGGAGGCTCGGCACATCCCGGAGCTTCGGCGGCAGATCGGAGTCGTTTTCCAGGATTTCCAGTTGTTGCCGCAGAAAACAGTCTGGGAAAACGTGGCCTTCGCGCTCCAGGCGATCGGGGCAGACCGTCACAGGATTTACCGGGAAGTTCCTCGGGCTCTGGAGCTTGTGTCCCTGACCCACAAGGCGAACTCCTACCCTCAGGAGCTTTCAGGAGGAGAGCAGCAACGGGTTTCCATCGCGCGGGCGATCGTCAACAACCCCGCCATCGTTCTGGCGGACGAGCCGACCGGCAACCTGGACCCGGAGACTTCCTGGGACATTGTCCAACTCCTGTCGAAGATAAACATCCGTGGAAGTACCGTCGTGGTCGCCACTCATGACAAGTACATCGTAGACGGGATGAAGAAGCGAGTCGTAGCAATCGAGAATGGTCAGGTCGTGAGAGACGAACCCGGAGGGTATCATCATGCTGTCACTGAGGAACTGGGAATTCTTCCTCCGTGAGACTTTCATCAATGTCCGCCGCAACGGTCTGATGAGTCTGGCAGCCGTCTCTACCGTCGTGGTCTCCCTGAGTATACTCGGAAGTTTTCTGCTGGCGGTAGTAAACCTCGACGCGATGGCCTCAGACATGGCCCGAAAAGTCGAGATTACCATGTTCTTCCTCGAACCGGTATCCAAGATCGGGGCCCAGAGGGCAAGGAAGCGGGTTCTCGAGATACGGGGGGTGAAGGAAGTCCAGTTTGTCTCGCGCCGGGAAGCCCTGAACAGGCTGAAGGAACGGCTGGAGGGACAGATCGACTTCTCGGACATTGAGAAATCAAACCCGCTACCGGACTCTCTGGAGGTTCGAGTGTTCGATCCCGACCAGGTCGGTAACGTCGTTACTCAACTGAAGCGAATGCAGCCGCCCGCGGGAGTTCCGGGGTTTGACACGCCGCAATACGGAGAAAAGTACGCACAACGAATTCTACATTTCAGCCGGGCTGTAAAGGCTCTGGGCATGTTCACCGCCGCGTTGCTCAGCCTCTCAATTCTTGTCATCATCAACAACACCATTCGTCTCACAATCTTCGCCCGCAGACGTGAGATCCGCATCATGCAGTTGGTTGGAGCCACAAACTGGTTTATCCGCGTGCCCTTTCTTATGGAGGGTATCCTGCACGGCTTCATCGGCTCCGCCCTTGCTTCTCTGCTGCTGCTGTGCGGTTACTATTACACGGTAACACACTTCCGTATGGCCTTTCCTTTCGTGCCGGTAATCCCCGTCGAAGGAATCATGGGGCATTTCTTCTGGGTTCTGTGCTTCATGGGGCTCCTGTTTGGGTATGCCGGGAGCTTGATCTCCATCCGCAAGTTCCTTGCGAACCTGTAGAAGGCAAACTCGATGCGCATCTTTAGAACTCGTCCAACAACAACTCCGCGGTTTCTGGGTCTGTTTGCCAGAGATGCCGCAGCCTCATCCGGGAATAGGCGCGGCTTTATTGTTGGACGAGTTCTCAGTTTCCAGATGCCGGTGCTTGTCCTTGCGCTCACGTTCAGTGCACTCGTTCTCTCCGTTCCCGGGATGGCTGCGCCGAAGAAAGAGAGCATCAAACAGCGCATCCACCAACTCCTGCAGAGGAAAGTGGAGAAAAAGCAGAAGGCGAAGGACGTGCGGAAGAAGCTGCGTGTTCTGAAGAAGAAGGAAAAGGCAATCTCCTCCCAGGTCCAAGAAACCCAACAACACCTCCAGCACGCCAGGAAGGAATACGCCGATACCAGCCAGAAGCTTCAGCAAACGCGATCACAACTGGTACGAACCCAAGACGCACTGAAGCAGGCACAAATCAGACTCGCGCGCCACAACGAGTCCCTGGGAGACCGTCTCGTCAGCATTTACAGGAATGGAAGCCTGACCTACGTCGAGATTCTGTTGGACTCTCAGAGCTTCTCCGACGTTGTGAAACGCACTTACCTCTTCCGCAAGATCGTGGAAAACGATCTGAGCCTTCTCCGGGGTATCCGCGAGGAGAAGGACCAAATCGTCGAGAAGAAGAACACGCTGCAAAGTCAGCATGAGCGAGTCCAGGCCCTGAACGAAGACGCTGAGGAGAAGAAAGCCGAGATTGGGGCCAAGGCTGATGAAGAGAGGCAGCTTCTCTTTAAGGTCCGCCACGAACGGGCCGCGTATGAACAGTGGGTCCGAGAACTCGAGCAGTCCTCCAACGAGATTGCTGACATGATTCGTCGGCTGACCGCCTCCCGGGCCGGTGGCTACCTCACTCCGTGGAAGGGAGGGTTTATCCGCCCCGTTTCCGGCAGCGTCTCCTCTTCGTTCGGATATCGGAGGCACCCCATTTTCAAAGTCAGACGTTTGCACACGGGAGTGGACCTCTCAGCGGCCTATGGCACGATTGTCAAGGCGGCGGGCGGGGGGCGGTGCATCTTCGCTGGCTGGAAACGGGCGTATGGGCAGACGGTCGTCGTCGACCACGGCGGAGGCCTGGCTACCGTGTATGGTCATTGCTCGGCCTTGATGGTTTCTTCAGGCTCACGCGTTACGCAGGGACAGTCCATCGCCCGAGTAGGAAGCACCGGGATCAGCACTGGGCCCCATCTTCACTTCGAGGTGCGAAGAAACGGCTCGCCCGTGAATCCCTTGCGGCTGCGGTAAGACAGGGACGGCTCCCCACAAGGGACGACGGGTCACGCAAAAAGTCCAGGAGAGCGTCCACAAATCGACCTTGAGTGGTGCCAATTGTGATACAATATGCTCGAATCTGACGGAAACCGATGACTCGGTGAATCAGCCCAAAGGGCTGGTCTCCGGGGAAATGGGTTCTGCGGGAAAGGCGTTATCAGCTTGAAAAGAACTCAAATCAGCTATACTATCGCTACTCTTCTGGCCGCTCTTGGCATTCTGGGGCTGACTTTCACCGCGGGGTACAATTTCCGCGCGACGGCCGATAACCACCAAGTCTCCAGTGAGGTCCAGCTTCCGCGCGAGTTTCTCGCCTCCATAAAACCTGGGGCCGGCGTTCACGGCGCCAGACCAGACCTGAAGCCTTTCGAGTATCTATGGGAGGTGATGCAGGCTCTCAAGCATCACTACGTCGAGCCAAGCAAGATCGATGAAACCCAGTTGACCTACGGGGCGGTTCGAGGGATTCTCAAGGCCCTGGGAGATCGGTACACACGCTTCATGGATCCGGACGAATACGCCGACTTCAGCGTCAAGAATGCTGGCGAGTTCGAAGGAATCGGGGCGCAATTGGGAGTCGGCTACCTCGATGAAACCACGAAAGAGCAAGGACTCAAGATCGTCGCCCCCCTACCGGGAAGCCCCGCCGAAAAAGCGGGACTCAAGAAAGGCGATTTCATCCTGAAGATCGATGGGAAATCAACGGAGGACATGGCGCTTGAAGTTGCTGTGCACATGATTCGAGGTACCCGGGGAACCAAGATCAAGCTAACCATCGGCCGGAAGGGTGTCAAAGATCCGCTTGACGTAACCATTGTTAGAGACACGATAGAAATCCATACCGTTCGCTTCGAGATGATGGAGAACAGCATCGGCTACATCCACCTCCGGGAGTTCAACGAGAAGACGGACAAGGAGTTGGCTTCGGCGTTTGCTGAACTACGGAAGAAAGGCATGAAGGGGTTGATCTTCGATCTCCGCAATGATCCCGGCGGCCTTCTTGACGTGGCTGTTGACGTTGCCAGCCTCTTTATGCCGACAGGAACCGTTGTCTACACCAAGAATCGCACTGGGAAAGAAGAAGCCCTGAAAGTCGAGCCAGAGAGATACCTCGGGCTGAAAATCCCTATCGCCCTTCTGATCAATGGGGGGAGCGCGAGCGCTTCCGAGATTGTCTCCGGCGCCCTGCAGGACAGCAAGCTGGCCCATCTGATCGGTGAGCGGAGCTTCGGGAAGGCCTCGGTCCAGTTGCTGGTTCCGCTGCAAAACGGCGGAGCCCTCGCCGTCACCACGGCCAAATACTTTACCCCCGCGAAACGTGACATCACAGACAAGGGCATTGAGCCCGATGAAGTGGTGAAGCTCGATGAGGACACCTTCACCAAAAATGGTGACGTGCAGTTGAAGAAGGCGATCGAGTACTGCAAGAAAGAGGCGGCAACGGCCGGCCTGAAGAAAGCTCCCGCGGCGGAAGCGTTACGCCCAACAAAACAGGCTTCACGTCTAATGCCGACCAATCTCTACAACTGCGTCCCCTGGACCTCCTACAATGGATAGTCCTGTCTATACTCGTCACCGTTGAA
>JACQGJ010000369.1 GCA_016199605.1 Armatimonadota bacterium
CACCTGTTCGGCTGCAAGCGCGAGCAGCCTCTCGATATCGGCCCCCGCGCTGACCTTCTTCTCCTCGGACAGCTTCTCCACTTCACCACTGCTTGCGATGAGGTCATACGCCTCCAGCAGCTTCCGGGAGATATCCATGTAGGCCCACCAGGTCCACCGCGCCGTGCGATAGCCAGCCCGGAAATCCTTGGGGTTCACGTCACCTTCGTGAATCACCTTTTGCTGGAAGGGATAGTCGAAGTGATAGCAGTAGCCGGGAAAGACTTCGGCGAAGCGATGTAGAATGAGGGCAGCACGCCGGGCGTAGGTCGCCTCCTTCGTCAGCGCATGGAGTCGGGCAAGGGCGTTGGCAGCGTTCTCCATGTAGCGCATCTTATGCTCATCAACTCGCGCGGTGAAGTAGCCTCGATAAGGTTCCTGCTCGTGCCACCATGTGGGGCGGCTTTCGTAGTAGGGATACCTCTGCACCTCCCCCCGCGGGTTCTTCACTTCCAAGACCTTGTCCATCGGATACTTGTCGCTGGGATACGCATGGCCGCAGAACGCGCACCGCACTACGTTCGGTTCTTTCACCTCCCACTTCGACAGTTGCCCCTCCTGCATGCCACCGTTGCAGTTTACGCAACCCACGAAGTAAAGCCCCGACTGTGCGGGAACCAGTTTCAGCATTTCGCCTTCGCTCATCGCCAGCAACGGCTGCACCGCCAGCTTGTAGGATTCAATCTGGCCCTTGTCGAGGGACAACGGCAAAGCCGGATGCTCGGCAGCATAAGCACTACCAGAAACCAGCATGAGTATCACCCATGTTCTTTTCTTCGTGGCGTCAATCATAGGAGGCTTTCGACTACGATGGCATGAGATCGCTGTGTTGCCGCGGATTCCGCGTTCTTTGGTGAAACGCACGGCGGCGGAGGCGCCCGTGGAATCATAGCAGATTCGTCTCGATCCTCTCCTTTTGCTACCGCTGTCCGGGGTGCAGCACGACCTCGATCTCAACTCCCGGCCTCAAGTCGAAGAAGAGCACCAAGTGCTGCTCGCCGTCTGTGTTACGGGCGAGCACGAACTCCTTCGCATTGGTTGCGATCGCGGCCGGCGATAGCCGTTCGCGTGTCGGCAGTCCCCAGAGACAGACGGCGTAGTCCTGGGACTCTGCACTCGTAAGCATCTTCAGAGTAAGGGTGAGACCGCGGTCGGTGTGGGACCATTGTGACCGACGGACCTCCACCTCTGGAGTTCGAGTCCATGTGATCGCGCTGCCCTCCGGTCCGCGTTCCTGAGCAGTATAGTCAAACCACCACACCGGGTTGGGGCACTCCCGCTCGAACCGGATCGAGCGTCTGTGGTCCTCGACCAGGACATACTCGTGCGACAGCGGGTCTTTGAAGGGGTAGACGGCTTCACGGAGCCGGAAGATGCTCGACATGCGCGTGTCCCAGGGAATCCGCTCTCGGGGAACCAGAATGTTCTCGTTACACCAGTTGCAGAGCCACCAGCGGTCGTAAAGGACGTGGTCGGTCTTGCTGACGAAGATGGTGCGAGGTGTGAGGTGATAGTGCCGGCGGTAGTAGTCAGCGATGTCGATAGATCGAGCGAAGACAACTTTGTGCTTCTTCGGAAGCACGAAGGCAATGAAGCGTTGATAGCGTTCCACAAACCGCGCCATGGCAGGGGCGGCTCTGGGAGCGGCCTCGCCTACGCCATACTGGAAGCTGGGGTTTGGATACCCAGGACCGACCAGCCCATCATAGAGGGGCGTCACGAAAGCGGGATGCCCGCTGAGTTCCGTGAGGTTTCTGAACTCCTCCATTCCCTGCTTCAGGCATTGCTCGGTCAAGGTCCAGTCGCCCTCTGCCGCTTTGTAGTGCCAGCTCACCGGGCCGAGGAAGTGCCAGCCACCACAGAAGTCCCACTGGTGCGCGACTATTCCGCCCTCCTTCTGGTTCGCTTTGCGGCAGTCCACGGGTGAGGCGAAATAGGCAAACTCCGGCATCCCCAACCACGGCCGCGCGTTGGCTTCGTTCAATCCACAGTGATCGACAATCCCCAGGCGCTTGAACGTCTCCGTGTACCCCGAGTCGAGATCATGGCGCATGTCCACTCGGAGAGAACGAATCTCCCCAGGATCAGGCACCAGCGCGCGGACTCGTTCCAGCCCTCTGCCATATTCCCGCACGCGTTCCTCCACGGTGAGGTTCGGTGTGTCCGGGAAGGCGGGGACGAGGGCATCGCCAAAATGGCGATGGTAGTTCAGAAACTTCCGGTAGAGGGGATCCTCCTCGTGGAAGCGCTCCACGGGCAGGCGGTAGTCCAAAGGGAAGCCCGTCGCATGCAGTGTCGGCTCGGATTCCAGACCATCGAAAGTGCTGAAATTACATACGATCGAGTCATGTTCGACAACCGAGAAGTAGCGAGTAAGAATCTCCTCGTCCACGCGCCAACGAGCGAGATAGTTGCCCCTCGACTCCGGGCGATATTCCACGCAGGCACGACCGCCCGAGAAGCTCAGAGAGATTTGCTCACGGTCGAGTCGTTCGAGCCAGTTCAGGTCGCTCCCTGCGACAAACGCGCGCCCCGGTCGTGCGCGCTCAAGATATCGTGGGAAGATTTCCAGATCACCCGACTTGGAGTCGGCCGGAAGGAAGAACCTGAATTCGATGGACTCGCCCAGCTTCAGCAGCCTGGCGCTTGTCGTCCACTGCGCTGACCCAAGAAATCGCTCATTCATTGTTTCCCCTCCTTGTGTCTCCGTGACTATTGAGCCCTGAGTGACGAGACGGGAGCGGTCCCGTGCAGGATGCGAACATCGGGAGAGGCTTCCTTGATAATCTGGCTATCGCGATTGACCCACATCAACGTTAGCGGACCATTGAGGTGCAGTTCGCCTATGAATCGATTCCAGGAGCGATTCAGGATACCCAATCCCCGGTAGTGCTCAGCGGGATTGTGGACCAAGTTGACGAGAGTCAGCCCAAAGACCATGCTACATGGTGTTGCGAGGACGAATGGGACGAGCATGAATCTGGACTCACGCTGAATCACGGCTGTACGCCTCTTTGTCATTTGGTGAAGCGGAAGCCTCATTCGGCATTTCTGCTGCGTCGATGATGAGGCCACTGAAGAGCACGATCGTGATGATTGCGGGCAGAGTGTAGAGCACCACCCACTCGATGTATTGGCTGGAAGGCAAAGGTGTCTTCCCGACCATAGACAACAGACGCAATAGGAAGTAAGGAACGCTCAGGGCCGAGACCAGGCCGAATATCCCAAGCAGTGGGCCTATCCATCTTGGGGCAACCGTTGATGCGTTTATCAGGATGTAAGCGCCACATGCGAGGTAGGCGATAAGCGATGGACATCCGAGTATGTACATACCGAAGGCAATGACACCTACGATAGCCTGCTGATCCGGTGACGAGAGAAAAGGCGGAACACGGTTCCCCCAATGCCAGAGAACCTGGGAGATGACGTAGACGAACACACAAATCAGCATGAACCTCCGGGACCTCTTCCATCCTGCGATTGGCTTCCGCATGTTCACACCTGGGTTGGTAAGTCTCACGTCGCGATAGAACCTGACTTCGCCTCGCGCCTCAAGAGCCTGTAATGATATCACGCAGCTCTGTGTTTCAGAGTACGAATCCCACGAATGTAGCGTTCCCACGCCGGTCTTTCTTCATAGCTGACTTGCCACGCGCTCAAGGCCCCTCCGGCACAGGTAGGAACTCGAGGTAGTCGAGGTTGCAGCCTTTGCCATCCGTATTGGCCAATCGCAGTTTGTGGAGTCCTGCGGTCAATTCGACGGGCAGTGGCTTGCCGTTCTCGTCGCGCAGCAGTTCAAGGCCCCAGTCGTCTTGCGTCGGTCCGCTGTAGCCTCCCGTCGCGTCCAGCTTCACGCTCCCGATGTCTTTCTCCGCCAGCGTGACCAGACGCTGGCTGGCAGCGGGGCTGGCGTA
>JACQGJ010000374.1 GCA_016199605.1 Armatimonadota bacterium
CATCGTGCCGGTTGAAGAAGATGGCTCCGCCAACTTCTACGCTCCTGCGGAGAAGCAACTCTACTTCCAGGTGCTGGACAAGGACTTCAACGAACTGCAGCGGATGCGCAGCGTCGTTCACCTTCAACCGGGTGAGACGCGGACTTGCGTCGGATGCCATGAAGGTCGCCACGTCTCTCCCCCGGACCACAAGGCGATGGCCTTGCGACGCCCGCCCAACAATCTGCAACCTCCCTCCTGGGGAGCGGGAGCGTTCTCATATCAGAAAGTCGTCCAACCTGTTCTCGATGGGAAGTGCGTCTCCTGCCACAACCCGCAAGGTCAGTCCAAACTCGACCTGACTGCGACGCTCGACCGGGAACGCGTGCCCGCGTCGTATCGAACTCTCATTTCCAAGGGATACGTTCACGTCGTGGATTGTGGTTTCAACTCTGCCGGATGCGAGAAGCGCGAGCCGCTCACCTTCGGCACGGTGAAGAGCAAGCTCTGGAAAGTCCTCGACGCCGGCCATTACGGCGTGAAGCTGACGACCGACGAGATGATCCGCATCAAGACCTGGACCGACCTCAACTGCCCCCTGTGGCCGGATTACATCGAGCGGAGCAAACGCCCGGGCGGACAGTTGCAGATGACGAAGGTGGAGTGAGGCGCGGGTCACGCGATCAGCCTCGGCGCGAGGATTTGGAGAATGAATGAGATGACAACCTATTGCTGCCAGCAGAGACTGCTATTGCCTTTGGCCTTTTGGCTGTTGTTCGCGCCGGAGCTTCACAGGCTTTCCGCCCAGGAGCAGCCCGCCCTCCCGGACCTTACCAAGCCCTCCTGGATCTGGCTTTCAGATCGGGCCCTCAGCGATGGCGAATTCGCCGTTTTCTTCCGGAAGTCTTTCGAGCTACCCACCAAGGCAACCCGCGCGACGGTGCTGATCACCGCGGACAATGGCTATGATCTGTTCGTGAACGGATCGCTGATCGGAGGTGACGCTGGGTTCGACGGTATCTTCTGGTCCTCCGTTGAGAAGTATCCCGTGGAGCACCTTCTCCAGCCGGGGCGCAACGTGGTTGCGGTCCGAGGTGAGAACATGGGTGGCCCGGCAGGGCTGCTCGCAGCGGCGCGCATCGAGTTCGAGGGTGGCAAGTTCATCGAGTTGTTCACCGACAACACCTGGCGCACGTCGCAGGACGTGGAGACGACTTGGACTTCGACTGACTTCGATGACAGCAAATGGACGGCGGCAACGGCCCTCGGGTCGAATGGCATGGCGCCGTGGGGCAAGGTCACATTCCCCGGCCCGGTGTCGCCGCAACATTCGGGGAGAGGTGGCAGTGGGGTGCTGAAGGAACCGGGCAAGGATTTCCGGTTTCCTTCCGGAGTGCTCTTCCTGCGAGGACGAGTTCCCCAAAGCTCCACTCCTGGGGCGCCACAGTCCATCTGGCCAATTGGGGGTTCCCGCGCCTACCTCGAGTTCGACACTCCCGGACCCGCGACCCTGGGAACGAAGCTCTACAGCCTCGTCCCCGCACGCCCCGACTCAAAACCGCGCTTGCTCCTTGACGCGGGCAAGGGAGTCCTCGGCTCGCCGAGCGTGTCGTTTGACGGACGGACGATATACGTTTCGCTCGCGCCGGGAGGTGAATCTTTCTTCCATGTCTACGGCATGAACGCGGACGGTTCCAACCTCCGTCCACTGACCAATGGCCCGTTCCACGACTTCGACCCTGAGCCGCTTCCCGACGGGAGGATCGTGTTCAGTTCCACGCGCGTTGGCAGCCGGGAGGAGTATCACGGCAATATCGGACGTTCGCTTTTCACCATGAAGGGCGACGGCAGTGATATCCGACCGCTCACTTACCACATCGTTGGCGACAACGAGCCGAAAGTTACTGCCGAGGGTGAGGTCGCTTTCATTCGTTGTGACAACTTCATGGAACGGGCGAAGGTCGAGACGCAGGTGCACCTTGTCCACCCGGACGGGACGAACGGGCGGGTGCTGTTCGGCGCCAACCGTGAGACCGTCTCCTATGACAGGGTGAACGCGGCTGAAGGAGATTCGCGGTGGTTGCGGAGTTACGGCTTCGGGAGCATCGCGCCTCTCACTGATGGCCGGGTGGCCTGTATCTCAGCGAATGGATTGGCAATCACCGGGAGCGACCCGGCCAAGGCATACCCGCTGCAATCACCTGTCGGCATGTTCGACCTGTCACCTTTGCCCGAGGGTCGGTTGCTCTGCACCACGGCGTCTCGCGGCGTGCTCGCGGTCCTCGATCCCAACACCGGAGATGCTGTCAGTATCTTCAAATCTGACACCTACGACCTCCTTTCGGCAACCTACCTCGGCCCGCGACCCAAGCCACCGGTGGTCGCCTCGCACCTCATGCCCAACGCCGACCGCGCCGCCGACAAGTCGGGATACCTGTTGTGCCAGAACGTTTTCTACTCCAAACAGAAAGCCGCCGACCGCGCTCGCATCAAAGCGGTGCGCGTGCTCGAAGGACGACCTTTCACGAATCGCTCGGCGAGACATCCCTACGACCACATCGGCGTGGAAGCCGTGGAACTCGGCACCGTGCCCCTGGCCCCGGATGGCTCTTTCTATGTGAAGGTTCCCGCAGACAAAGCGCTTGCCGTTCAGTTGGTGGACGGTGAAGGCCGCGCCGTCTTGAACGAAATGACCTGGATCTACGTCCGTCCCGGTGAACGGCGGACGTGCACGGGTTGCCACGAGGGCAAACGCAACGCACCGCTGAACCGTGAAGCGCTGGCCTTTCGCGCCGGAGCTTTGTCGCTGATGGGGAAGAGCTTTCCGCTTCGCTTTCGGGGCAACAATGCCGCCAACGGCGGCATCCTCAACCTCCAGTTCGACCGGTTTCGCGAAGCGGCGTCCATCAATCTGCATTCCGAGCTACGGACGTCCGAGAGCGTCCCCAACCGTTCATCGCTTATTCGAGAGCTTTGCGCTGTTTTTTCTGGGGGGAGAGAGGCGGACAGGGTCTCCGCCCTTCAGAAGCTGGCCGTTTTCCGCGACCGGACCGCTGTTCCCTCTCTGCTGCAAGCGTTGAGAGATCCGAGCGCCGACGTTCGCATGGCCGCCGCTCTGGCCCTGTCTGCCTGCGGAACTCGCGAAGCCATTCAGGCATTGCTGGAGGCGCTCGACGACTCGTCACCTCCGGTCGCACAGGCAGTTTCCGTGGCCCTGGAGAACCTGACGGGACACACCGAAGCTTTCAACCCCTACCAGAACGGAGCGCAGAATCGCGGCAGTTCCTGGCGCTCGTGGTTTCAGCAGACTTCGTGGGAAGCCATCGAAACAGAACTCACGGCAAGGCTGACCTCGCGAGACCCGGCGACCGTTCAGAAGGCCGTCGAAGCTCTGGGGCACTTGGGAGGCGAGGAGGGAAAAGCCGCGTTGCGATCCTTCCTGTCGAAGACTTCGGATCAGAGCCTTACGGCCCTCCTTGCCGCGATCCGCGGCCTTGGACATCTCCACGACGCAGGCGCCGTGCCGTTGCTTGCCGCTGTGCTCAAGGAGAACATGGGGATGAAGGAGGCCAACCCTCTCGGCAGCCCCGAGTATGGTTGGCTGCAAAGGCCGGTGCATCTCGCGGCTGCCGCAGCGGAGGCGTTGGGCTGGATTGGGACGCGAGAGGCGGAGAAGATTCTCATCGAGGTTGTCCCGCAACTCCAGCCTTTCTGGTACTACACGTCTCGGACCGGCGACCATGGCTGGTTGATGGGTTGTCATTCCTCAGTGCTGCACTACCGCATCCTTGAGGCGCTGGACGCGATGGGGACGACGGATTTCCGCAGCCTCGTGCCACACCTGCTCCGCTCCATTCCGATCGACACGGACCGGGCCTTGCTATTCGAGAACGACAGCTATGAGATGCTCGTGCGGCGCGTGGTGAATCGGTCGGGAGCGGCCAACAAAGTATTGCAGGCGTGCTTGAAGGTTCTTGGTGACGAACAGGCAGGCGGAGATGGTGAACCCGCGGTGGTCGAGGCAGTGACTGCCTCGCCGCCAGCCGAGTCGGTCGGCCCGCTGGGGCGGGACTCGCGAGCCGCGCAGATTGCTTCGATTGTCTGCATGGACCCACAGCAGTCCCCCCGGCTGTGCGCCGCTTTTGATCGTTACCGCGCCCAACCACCTTCGCGCGAAAGGAGTTGGACGTGCTTCTATCTCGCGCGGGCACTGGGCAATCTGGGAGACAAGAGCTCGATCAACTCCCTGATCGCAGCCCTGCAATCGGACCCGACGGAAGCCAGCTACGGCTACGAGTCGCCCCCCAATGTCTTCATCTATAAGGCCATGACCCCTTTCTACCGCGCTGCCGCCGCGTATGCCCTGGGTGAGATCGGAGACGGCAGTACCGTGTTGGCGCTTCTCAAGACCGTTGAAAATATGGACAATGCGCTCGAAGTTCGCTACGCATCCGCTCGCGCCCTTCAGAGTCTTTTTGCTGGGAGCTCAGCGGTAAAGACCGAGCCGTCCATCTCAAGACGACTTGAGGCCCTGGGAATCGATTACCCGGAAATCACCACGGGGCAGGTGCTCCGGGAAACGTGGACTGCCTTGAAATCCCAGCCGCAGGCAGCCACCGACCAGACAGATCATGGATCATGAACCCACTGCTGATAGGGCGATTCAGCTCAGGGGGCGGTTGGCAGGACTGTTGGAGAAATGTGGGGTAGCGTAATAGAACCATACAGAAAGACGAAGCGATGAACTCTGACATCACCGATGAACCCGAAAGTCACAAACAACTCGTGTCCCTTCGAACCCGCCCAGCGGGTCCGGGAGAGTTCTATCTTACCGCAGCGTCGCAAAACGAGGGCATTCCCCCCTCGCGGGAGGCGGAGGAAGCCTATCGTCGGATCGGAGCGTTTCTCGCCGAAACCGGAGCAACGATCGTCCAGGAGAGAGTTTACGGTGAAATCTCAGCGGAACACGAGATTCGAGAAGCGCGAGGAACTGCCCTGGACTCCAATCAGATTGCCAACCTTCCGCCAGCGACGTACGTGGAAGGAAAGCCACTGACAGGTTCCGGCTTCGCGGGGGTACAGATCTTTGCGGCAATTCCCGGTGGGAGCGTGGAAGCCAAGGTCTCCACTGTTTTCCATGGGGGACAACCGTATGGGCGCATCCTGGAATACCCCGGCGTGCGATACATCTACCTTTCGGGCTTGCACGGTCTCGAAGAGGCTGGTAGGAGCGCTGGAGACCGGAGCGGCGAGGTATGCCGCATGTTCCGGCGGGCCGACGAGATGCTGAAAGAGCTCGGCTCCTCCTTCCATGATGTCGTGCGCACCTGGATTTACATCACCGACATCCTTGATTGGTATGGAGAATTCAACACGGCGCGCAATGATCAGTTCCGTGAATTCGGACTCCTGGCAAACTCCGGCCCGACGTTTCTCCCTGCGAGCACGGGTATCGGCTCTCGAAATCCGAAGGGAGCGGCGTGCGTTAGTGATCTGATGGCGGTTCAGGGAGGTCCACGACCTGGATTCCGCATGTGCACTCTGAGCAACCCGACCCAGAACGAAGCCCTCGATTACCGGTCTGCTTTTTCGAGAGGATTGTGGCTGCAGGACGGCGAAACAATACGCGTGTACGTCTCCGGCTGTGCGGCAATTGACGAGAGCGGGCAGAGCCTGCACCCGGAGAATCCCGTGGAACAGATGACGCGGACCCTGAGGAATGTGGACGCTCTCCTGCGTCAGTCCGGGCTGCGACTGAAAGACCTGTCCGAAGCAACCGCGTTCTTCAAGCGACCCTCCGATGCCGCTGCCTTTCCGGAACTCGCGGCTCGGTATGGTCTCAGCGAAGTCCCGATTGTATGCACGATTGCCGATGTCTGCCGGACTGAGTTGCTGTTTGAAATGGACGGGCTGGCTCTCATGAAGAAGGCGTGAAGCGGGAAGTCTCCCAACCGTCGTTCGCGTTTTGCACATCAAGTTTGACATTCTGTATTTGCGAGGTGGTGTCCCCCATGCGTCGTTTCATCTCCCTTCCTCTCCGCTGGTGGGCTGTCGCGGTTTCTTTGCCGGTTATCGCTGCTGTGGCTTTCGCCGCGAGTGAGAAACGGCCCGACAGCCTGCACGTCTACGCGTACGAATTCGATCGCGGCAACGTTCTCGTCCAGGACGTGGGGAACGGCTACGCCGACAAGGAGCCGGTCATCCTCAATGCGGAGAAGTATCCCAACACTACCGAGTATGATCTCGATTTCCCGGTGACAGCCACTTACACTTTCTACGGCAAGTACGCCGCGGCAGATTCGAGACCCGTCGATATCTTCCTCGATGAGGAGAAAGTCCAACGGGGGTTCAAATCCACCACCGGAAGCTGGAATGCAAGCACCGCGATTTGGGAGAAGCAATGCGAGATGAGCATTGCCAAGGGCAGGCATACCGTCAAGCTCCTCTGTCCCGGGTCATGTATCCCGCACATCGTGGCCTTCAGACTGGATTCGTCCGAACCGTTCCCGGAGGGCTTCAAGCGCAAACGGAAACCCATCAGCGCAAAACTCAACACGACGTGGAGCGGCAAGCCCGAACCGGGGAAGTACGGCTACGCGGCCTATGTTCGTCAAGACGGCTACGTGGACGCCCCGACCGACTATAACCCCATCGTCCCTTATGACCGAATCCCGCCTCCAACCCCGAGTGCGCATCGGCTCCTTGAGTATCTGCTAATGGGTGAGGGGAAGTATCGCGTTGAGGCGAAGGTTGAGCAGGCCAACGAAGATGATGACCAGACCGGATGGGTCGCTCGGCTGTCGGTCAACGTGAACGACACCCGCACGGACACCGCTGTTTTGCCCTTGGCCACCGACCACATCCAGCGGATGCTGAACCACACCGTCGAGCTTATCGCCGACTTCCGCATGACGAAGAATAAGAACTACCTCGCCACCGAAAAAGAAGCCGCCAGGAAGATGCTCAACGAACTCTCTGTCCTCGCTTCCGGGAAAGACGATGGCGTAACGAAGTGGAGTCGAGTCTACGACCTTCACGTTCGCGCCTACAAGCTCAAGAACCACGTTGCTCTCAGCAATCCCTTACTCGATTTCAGTAAGCTCTTGTTCGTCAAACGTCCTACCTACGACACCAGCCATATCTACACGACCTACTTCGATGGAAGTAACCGGTTTGGCGGGAACCTCCAACTTCTGTCCCCGGTGAGACCCGACGGGCAGACAACACCCCTCGTGAATGAGCTGGGCAACAACGGAATCTTCCGCGACCCGGACCTGTCGTGGGATGGGAAACGAGTGATCTTCTCCTTCAAGCCCGACCTGCCGACCGGCAACCAAATCTATGAAGTGAATGTGGACGGGACCGGGCTACACCAACTGACCAACAGCGAATACGACGACATTGATCCCTGCTATCTGCCCGATGGTCGCATCATGTTCGTCTCCACTCGTTGCCGTCGCGTGGTGCTGTGCCACAACGCCTTCACCGTCTCGGTGCTCTACACCATGGACGGCGATGGCAGCGACATCCGGTGTGTCTCGCCCAACACGGTGAATGACTTCACTCCCAGTGTCAACCGAGATGGACAAGTGGTCTATACGCGTTGGGAGTACGTGGATAAGCAGCTCGGCAACAACCAAAGCCTGTGGGGGATTAACCCGGACGGGACGGGGATGTTCCACCTTGCAGGGGAGCACTGGGGCCCGATTACGTTGTGGGAGCCTCGTCAGGTTCCCAAGAGCTCGTTGCTGGTATGCACCCTGGCGCCCCACATGCCGATTGCGGTGGGTCCCATCGCGCTGATCGATCCCGCCGACCGGTGCGCCAGCCCGGCGAAGTTCACGAATCTGACTCCCGAGCTCCCACCACCGCACCACTTCGGCTGGCATCGCACAGATGTCGGCTACTACTGCAATCCCTTCCCTTTGAGCGAGAAGTACTTCGTAGTCTCCTATGCCTACGGTCCGGGGGACCGAGAACGGGCGGGCTATGGACTTTACCTGCTGGACAAGTGGAACAACCGTGACCTACTTTACCGTGACCCTGATATTTCCTGCTTTGAGGCTTTCCCCGTCAAGCCACGACCTCGCCCCACCGTCCTCCCACCGGCTCAGCGTCGCGAGGACAAGACCGGCACCCTCTACCTGGTGGATGTTTACAAAGGGTTGACCGGCGTGGAGCGCGGGTCGGTCAAGTACCTCCGCATCCTGGAGGACATCCCGAAACCTGTGTCAGCCAACTGCAGCGGGGGTTGCGGACTTCAGTATCCCTTGATGAGCAACTATGGCCACTACACCGTGAAACGGGTGTGGGGCACGGTTCCCGTTGAGGCGGATGGCTCCGCGTACTTCAAAGCACCAGCCGACAAAGCTGTGTTCTTCTCTGCCCTCGATGAGAACTTCATGGAGGTGCAGAGGATGCGTACCTTTACGAGCCTCGCTCCCGGCCAGTCAGTCACCTGCGTGGGTTGCCATGAGCATCGGCAGACCTCACCTCCCAACAAGCGCGCCCTGGCCGTCCGCCGAAGTCCCTCGGAGATCACGCCTCCTCCGGACGGGGCACACGCGCCGGATTTCTACTATGACGTCCAGCCTGTTCTCAACCGCCATTGTGTCCGGTGCCACGACAGCAAAAAAACCGAAGGCGGAATTGACCTGTCTCCCGACTATACCAATTCCTTCAACGTCGCCTACGAGACGCTCACTGGCAAAGGCTACGTCAGCTACGTGAACATCCTCCAATCCTCCAGCCTGCCCCTGCGTCCCGCAAAGTACTACGGTTCCTACGCGAGCAAGCTTCCGCAGTTGCTGTTAACCACCCACAAGAAGTACGTGGAGCTACCGAAGGAGGATTTTGTTCGCATCGTCACCTGGATCGACTGCAACGCTCCCTACTACGGGACCTACCTCTACAATCGACCGGGAACTGTCGGAGGACGTGAGCTGCTGACTCCCACGGTGCGGGCCTCTCTCGATGGACTTTACGCCAAACGCTGCGCGTCCTGCCATGGACAGGATCCGGCTCGCATCCAGCGCATCAGCTTCACCAAAGTGGAGAGCAGTCCCGCTTTGCTCGCCCCTTTGGCGAAGGCCGACGGCGGCACTGAGGCCTGCGGAAAACCTGTCTTTGCCGACAGGCAAGACCCGGACTTCCAGTTATTCGTCTCCGTCCTCAGGCAGCTTGAAGCGGAGATGAGAACCAAGCCCCGCGAAGACATGCTGCCGACTCGCCCGCCGATGTTCGCTGAGAAATCTGAGTATCGCTTTCGTTAGCGCAATCGGGAGTTGACCTCTGACGACCGCTCCGGAGCGCGGCAGCGTGGGCGTGGCGGCCTTCGCCGCATCTATATGAGAGCCTCTCATCCCGTCTTTGAATAGCCAGAAAGAGGAGAATGGAAGCATGAACAGCCGCTTGACCTTCTGGAGGACTGTCGTCTTTTTGTCGGCAGGTCTGAGCTTGCGCGTTTCCGCAGGAACCACCGAGAAAGAAGTCGAAGAAGACAACAGTCTCACCAGTCAGTTGACCACTCCACACAAGGAGTGGGGCAAAGGATATGTGCGCGGGCCGGTGCGCGCGTTGTTCGTCGTAAACGGCGGGGCCTACGATGGTTCCTGGTTCTCGGTGGACACCCGTCTTCGCGAGGTTGTTGAGCTGGAACAACGATTCGACATATCCGGCGACGCAATCCTCGTGGGCGGTTCAGGAAAAGGCGAAGATTTCCTTGGGATGGGCCTGGGACAAAAACGAGCCGATCGGAGGCTGTCGAAGCCCTATGATGTTTATGTTCTGGCGAATTTCAGCCTTGAGAAGCTTCCGCCGAAGTTCCAGTATTTGATCATGGAGCAGGTTGCCAAAGGCGCCGGCTTGGTATGCGTTGGACCTTCGGCGCAGGATTTCATGAACCCGAAGCGCAGGATCGAACCCCTGCCCGGGTTTCTGAACGAGGGCCTGCCCGCGCTGGATGCGAAGAAACCCGGGGAGGTCATGTCTGTCTATCGCCTGGGCAAAGGCCGCGCCGTTTGGCTGAATTACCCGGCATGGGCCCTCACGCCCTACAAGGATTTCAGTTGGCAAGGTCTCGCGGAGTATGACTACCGGATGTTGTGGGTTGGACGTGGGATCTTGTGGGCGGCCTCAAAGGAGTCCCAGCTTTCCGTGAGCGCCGCGATTGGTGACAACGGGGTGACCAACGCCAACCAGTCACCCTCGCGTGGCGAAGTCACGATTCGCAATGAGTCGGTGCAACCAATCCAGGCGAGAGTCTCGCT
Source organism: Armatimonadota bacterium (assembly GCA_016199605.1). GTDB lineage: Bacteria > Armatimonadota > Abditibacteriia > CG2-30-59-28 > CG2-30-59-28 > JACQGJ01. Next base: position 10,248 of record JACQGJ010000374.1, read on the forward strand.
GGAGATGCGCCGCGCCAGTGATGGAGGGAAACGAAGCCTCGGCGTGGTGCCGACCACGGTCCTGCCGGGACAAACCAGCCACATTCCTGTGCAGCTCCCCCGGCTGCGCGCGGACCAGTACTTCCTTGATGCCGTCGTGAAGAGCGATCGTGGTGTGGAGGCTTGCGGCGCAGCAGCCTTCACTGTAACCAGCGACGTGGGTATCGACAAGGTGGAGATGGACCGGAGCTTTGTCGAGCGCGGCGACCGGATAACGGGGAAAGCCGCCCTTCGCGGCACGCCCCCCGGAAACTGCCTCGTGCGTCTTCGCCTCCGCGACTCTTACGAGCGTGTGCTGGTTCAAACCGACAGCAAGCTGGCGCCGGGGCAGAGCGAATTCACCTTCAGCTATACAGCCGACGCCTTCGCCACGATCCTGATGCGCGCAGAAGCGCTGTTGCTCGTCAACGGCGAGGAGGTCGAGATGAAGTCCACCTCCTTTACCGTTCCCAACCGGCGACGGGGTCAGTTCAACTTCCTTCAGTGGGACACGCCGCGAGACGTCCTGGGCTACTATGCGTGGCAGCAAATGAAGAAGGCAGGGATGAGCGTGTGCCTGCTTGGTAGTTTCGGTCCGTCACAACCCATTTCGGCGCTGCAGGCCAGTGACGTTTCTCTGGTGCCGTACAGCACTCGCATCCTCGACCCCAAAGACGACAATGGATACATGAAGCCCACCTGCTGGAACGACGAACCCAAGGTCACAAAGTATGTGCAGGAGATCGTGGACAACCAGAAGGCGCACCGGGAGCACGGGGTCTTCGTATACTCCCTGGGCGACGAGGGAGTCACGCTGGGTTGCTGCGTCCACCCCGCGTGCCTCGCTGCGTACCGGCGCTACCTCGCCAGCCAGTACGGAACGATTGACAAGCTGAACACCTCGTGGGGGTCCGAGTACAAATCTTTCGATGAAGTTGACCTCCTCGACCACAAGGACAACATGGAAACCGGCGCGCTTGCCAAAGGGATGTGGGCGCGGTGGTACGACCGCCAGGCGTTCGCGCGCCACAACCTGATGCAGTTCTCAGGTCGCTTCGTCAAAGGCTACAAAGAACTCGACCCGGAAGCCCTGACCGGTTTTGAGGGCACCGGCGGGTTCGGCGACGACTACGATGCGATCCTCGGAACCAACACCTTCTACTCGCCGTACCCAAGCATCGGCGATGACATCAACCGTTCCGCCGCCCCGCGGGAACTCATCCGCGCCAACTGGATGGGCTACAGCAAGACCGGGGACGCCTTGTCCGATGCGGCGTGGCGCATGGTGATGAAAGGCATGGACAGTGTATGGTACTGGATGTGGACCGGCGTCGGCAGCTATCGCGGCTACCTGACTCCGACTCTCGACTTTGCTCCAGCCATCCAGGACCTGATGGCGGAGATGAAACCGGTGCGCTGCGGCTTAGGTGATCTTCTCCTGCAATCCAACATGAAACACAGCGGAATCGCCGTCTTCTACAACCTGCCTTCTGCCCTTTCGCAATCCATTGAGAACAGCCGCGAGTTTGTCTCTCCCGATGCCACGCACCAGACTTGGACGCAACTCACCTACGATCTCGGTCTCGACTTCCGTTACGTAACCAGCGCCATGCTGAAGCGCGGCGTACTTACCACGAAGGAGTTCAAGGTGCTCCTGCTGCCGATGAGCCAGGCCCTATCGCCCGAGGAGTCCGAGGCCATTCGCGGCTTCGTTCGCGCCGGTGGGACGGTCATCGCCGATATCCGTCCCGGCGTGTTCGACGGGCACTGCAAACCTCTCGCAGTTGGCGCCCTTGATGACGTCTTTGGCATCCAGCGAACGGGAAAGAGCGCCGCTCGCGGATCGGTTGCGGTACAGGCAACGCTCGGTGCAACGCCCGTCGAGTTGGCGCTCGACAAGGCGCGTGTAGACGCCGGGATCCAGGCAACCACGGCGAAGGCCTCCGGACAGGCGGACAAGTTCCCTGCCCTGCTGGTCAACACTTCGGGCGCGGGCAAGGCCCTTCTGCTGAACTTCCAGCTCATGTCCGAGGGCGCGGACGAGAAACAGGCGACGGCAACCCGCCAGTTCCTGCGATCGCTGTATGCCGCCACCGGAGTGAGTCCAATCGTGCGGGCGACGGCGCGCGACGGCGGCCCTTTGCCGCTCGCTGAAACTCGAGTCTGGCAGAATGGCGACGCTGTCGTCTGGGGTATGTGGCGGCAAATGCAGTGTGCCTGGTTCTCTCCGACCGCCGGCACCGAAGCAGGGGAACCTGTCGCTGCGAAAGTGACTCTGCCCTCCGCTCGCCACGTCTACGACCTTCGCACTCGGAAATACCTCGGCAAGGTGACGGAGGTCAACCCGCGACTCCGTTGGGGCCGTGCGAGTTTCTTCCTCGCTTTGCCGTATCGCATCGGCGGTGTCGACGTGAAACTCTCCTCGAAAACTCCGAAGCCGGGACAGATACTTACCGCAGACCTCCACCTCCGAATTCCCTCGCCCTCCCGGGAGCGGCACGCCGTTTACGTCGAAGTCCTCGACCCCAGAGGGCAACCTGCGGAATGGTCGGGTAAAGCGTTGGTCCTCCACGGCGCCACGGGTCGGGTGCAGGTTCCGATTGCCTACAACGATTCGCGAGGAACGTGGCGGCTGCGCGCGACCGAGTTGTTCAGCAACCAGACGGGCGAGGCAACCTGGTCCGTGCGCTGAGTTGGATTTAGATCTTGTCGCTGAAAGGGGCCCCGCTATGAACGTCATCGACGTTGCCGAACAAAAGCAACTCTTCCTCGATGACCGCTGGTTCGACACACATCAAGGCATGACCCTCTGTGTCAATCCACCGGTCAAGTCCGAGCGAGTTCTCCTCCCTGAGAAGCCGTGGGAGTCCTACGGAATCTGCTGCTACCACACCGTGCTCGAACATGAAGGCGTCTACAAGATGTGGTACGACGCCATCTCGCTCGAGGCCCACGAGGCGCCCCACGAGCGAGTGATGTGTTACGCCACCAGTGAAGATGGGATTCACTGGCAGAGGCAGAACGTCAACCTGTTCGAATGGGAGGGTCTCCGGGAAAACAACATTGTGATGGCCGGAGCAAACGGAAGTGTGATGATCGATCCGCTTGCGCCGGAGGACGAACGGTTCAAAGCGTTGGTCATCATCAAGGAAAACGAAGTCTGGCCCGAGTCTCGCGGTTGTGTGTGTGGATGCTATGACGGGAAGTATTTCATGGAGCTGTACCTGTGCACCAGCCCCGATGGACTTCACTGGCGGAGGCGCGATCCCTGTGCCCTTCCCTTCTTCCACGATTCCCAGAACGTGTTATTCTACGATCCCCGCCTCAAGAAATATGTTACCTATGTCCGTACCCACCGGAGAGACCGAACCGTTGGCCGACTGGAATTCGATGACCCGCTAAACCTTCCCTGGCCGTTCCGTGAAGTCACTGGAGGTGAACGTGGGCCGGGTAGGTCGCGCCACGCGGTCGGTGAGGAACTGGACTTGGCACTTGCCTGTGACGAGTCCGACCCGCCGGAGACCGATCTCTATACTCCGAGCGTTGAGCGATATCCGTGGGCTGCGGAGGCCTACTTCAGCTTCACGACTCCCTACCGGCATTATCCCGTTGGTGACACCTCAGATACCACCCTCGCCGGCAGGGATGAGCGGGGCCGCTACTCTAATGACGGGCCCATCGAGGTGCAACTGGCTGTCAGCCGGGACGGAATCAACTGGAGCCGGCCCGATCGCCGGCCCTACGTTCCGTTGGGTTTGGCTGGTAGTTTTGATGGGGGACAAACCTACATGGCGCTTGGCATGATTCGCAAAGGCGACGAAATCTGGCAGTACTACACAGGGCTATCGCACACGCACGGAGCCTACGAGGCCGATACGCACGCCCCCTCGGGAGCGATCTGCCGGCTTGTGCAGCGCCTCGATGGATTCATCTCCGCGGATGCGGCCTACGCGGGCGGGGAGTTCACGACGCCGCTGCTCAAGTTCACGGGTGATCACTTGCAGCTCAACGTCAACTGCTCGGCCTTGGGTGAAGTCCGGGTCGAGGTCCGTGATGAGAACAATGGGCCGATCCCCGGCTACACCGTGCAGGAGTCCCTCAGCGTGGACCGTAACCATATCGCTGCGCCAGTGAGATGGCACGGACGTGACAACGTGGCCGACCTCACAGGACGGCCCGTGCGACTGCATTTCGAGCTGAGAGCGTGTAAGCTGTATGCGTTCCAGTTCTTGCGGAGATGAGCGTCGCGCGACACCCGCAGGCTGAAGTTGGGAGTGAGTGATTGCATGAAGAGGGCAGGTCGGAAGTCGGCAATCCCCAATCCTCCGGCGCTCGTGTTGTCGGTGCTGTTGGTGTCCATCGCAACGGGCCTGCCTGCGCCTGCCGCGGGGTTGGGGCGACTGGTCCTTGTGAAAGATGGGAGGCCGGTTTCTTCCCTCGTCCTCGGCGACAACGCCTCGCCAGTGGAGTCCCATGCAGCGCGGGAGCTTCAGCAGTATATCCAGAAAATCTCCGGCGCTTGGGTCCCTATCAGGAAGTGCCGTGACAGGCCCGTGGGAAGCAGGATACTCCTGGGGACGCCGACGTCCAACTCCGAGATCAAGACTCTCAAGGAACAGATGAGGCAGCTTCCGACGCTGGGACGCGAAGGATTCATCCTCAGACGAATCGGCACCGATCTCGTGATCGCTGGACAACGGAGCCACGGGGTTCTATACGGGACCTACACCTTTCTCGAGAAGTATCTGGGCTGTCGATGGTTCTTCCCCGGCGAAGCAGGAGAAGTCGTACCGAAGCATCCGACCATCGCACTGGCGAATGTTTTGGAGGTCGGCAAACCCAGCCTTGCTTACAGAGGTCTCGGTGTCTTCCAGACGAGTGGCCACCAGTACGATCAGGACATCATCGACTGGATGGCTCGAAACAAGTTTAACGCCAAGCCGACTCATCATCACGTGATCGGTCTGAACCGGGGGATCGGTTTTGAAGACCCTCCGGCCTCCACCGAAACCCAGTATGAGGCGATGACGACCCGGGCCATCGTGCCGGATACCAACGTACACAGTTTCTGGTGGCTCCTCCCTGCGAAGGATTACTTCGACGCACATCCGG
>JACQGJ010000348.1 GCA_016199605.1 Armatimonadota bacterium
CCTGCCCAAGGGGCAGGACCACTCCGTTCGCAATGACATTCCCGGAACGAACTTACGAAAGGCTGCACTAAGGTTAGATGGCCCTTTATTCGCGAGAATTCATCGAAGGCATACGACCACGACAGTGGCAGAAGAACGGGCTTCTGCTTGCCGGGTTGGTCTTCGCGGGGAGATTCCGCAACCCCGAATCCGTCGCCGTGCTGCTGGCAGACGTGACTCGCGTGATCGTCGCCGTCCTCGCCTTTTGCCTCTTCTCCAGCGCGACCTACCTCCTCAATGACATCACCGACCGTGAAAGCGACAAGTCGCATCCTGACAAATGCGAACGGCCCATTGCGTCGGGTCGTTTGCCCGTCTCCTCTGCGTTTGCGGGAGCCTGCACCCTCGCGGCCGTGGGCGCGGCGCTCGCGGTGTACGTCTCCCTCCGGAGTGGAAGCTACGGTTTCCTTCTGATGTCGCTCTTCTATCTACTGCTCACCGTTTCCTATTCCTTCTGGTTCAAGCACTGGGTGATCGTCGACGTACTCGTCCTGTCCGCTGGCTTTGTCCTCCGAGTGGCAGCCGGCTGTATGTCCCTCCCCGTCGAAATCTCTCCCTGGTTGATCCTCTGCACCCTTTTCCTTGCCTTGTTCATGGGACTGTGCAAGAGGAGGCACGAGATTCTCTTGCTCGGTGAGAATTCGGTGTCAACCCGGAAGGTCCTGCCCCACTACACCGCGCAACTGCTGGATCAAATGATTGCCGCGGTGACTGCCTTGACAATCATGGCCTATTCTTTATACACTTTCAACGCCGACCACACCGTCTTTCTCGGTCGGGAGTCTCCCTGGGTCATGCTGACTATCCCGTTCGTGATGTACGGCGTGTTCCGTTACCTCTATCTCGTTTACCGGAAGGACTTGGGAGGAACCCCCGAGGACGTTTTCACCGACCGGCCCATGCTGATCAACCTTCTCCTGTGGGGGTTGATTGTCGTGTATCTGAGCGTGAAAGCGCCCGGTTAGAGGGTCAGCGGAGAGGCGGCCTGTCGAGGCAGCTCTGGTGAGTCGCCCGACCTGCATTCAGCCACATGCGAATATCGGTCTCCATACCTGCCTATGATGAGCGAGAGAATGTGGAAAGGCTTCTCCCCAGTTTGCGGAGCCTTTGCCCCGAGGCGGACCTGATCGTCATTGACGACAACTCCCCTGACGGAACAGGCGATCTCGTGGAGACCCTCCGGCAGACAGATCTGCAGGTACACTTGATTCGAAGGCCCGGCAAAGACGGTTATGCGTCAGCTCTCAAAGCCGGGCATCAGTACGGCCTCGACCATGGTGCCGAGATTCTCTGCCAGATGGACGCGGACTGGTCCCACGACCCGAGAGTTCTTCCAGTCCTTTTGGGAAAGGCCGAGGAATATGATGTTGTTCTTGGGTCCCGCTACATTTCTGGTGGCGGAACGAAGAATTGGGGGGTATTTCGCCGGATTCTCAGCCGGGGGGGCAATGCCTTCGCGCGTGCCGCCCTGAAGCTTCCCCCCAAGGACTGTACCGGAGGATATCGGTGCTACCGGCGCGCGGCGGTCGAGCGCTCCGGGATCCTCGACGTCCGGGCTGAGGGCTATTGTTTTCAGATCGTCACACTATTCCAGTGTTACCGCGCCGGGCTTTCGATCCATGAGGTGCCGATTCTCTTCGAGGACCGGCGCTTCGGGAAATCCAAGCTTTCGAAAGCCATCATCGTTGAAGCTTTCTTAGCCGTTTTGAAGCTCTGGCTGCGCGGACGGTAATCCCGTGACTGGCCGACCCTATCAATCATCATGGCACGAAAATCCGACGAGTTCCGCTATGAAGCTGTAGATCGTGAAGGGGAAGGCACTCTCTTTGTGGTTTACAAGGCACGCGACAGAGTCCTCAACAAACCCGTTGCGTTGAAGGTCCTGCGGCAGCGCTACATGAAAGACCCCCTCTTTGCCGAAAACCTGCGCAAAGCTCTTCAAACGACCGTCGATTTGCCACATCCGGGCATCGCACGCGTCTACAGCACCGGTGAAGAAGACGGCCATCTGTATATTGCGGCAGAATACGTCCGTGGAGAGACGCTGGCGGAACGGCTTCGACGCGAGTCTCCCCTTTCCCGGAAAGACGCCCTCTCCTTGTTGATCCAGATTTCTGAAGCAGTCTACCACGCGCACCAGAACGGTATCGTGCATGGCGATCTACGACCAAAGAACATCCTCTGCGGGGCCGACGGTAAAGTGAAAGTCACCGATTTTGCCGTTGCCAACGCCTTCTTCAATGCCTATATGCTGCTGCCGGACGTGATCCCTGACGCGGCTCGCTACATGTCCTCGGAAACGGCTCAGGGGGGAGCTGCCACAGCCTATTCCGACCAGTACTCGCTTGGAGTGATCGCTTACCAGATGGTCACGGGCAGCGTTCCCTTCGATGGGAAATCGGTTAAAGTGATCCTGGACCAGCAGGTCTCGCGAAAGCCTTCGCCCCCCAGCAACTTTAACCCTTCCGTCTCACCGGTAGTGGAGGACGCCATCATGAAGTTGCTGGCCAAGGATCCCCATGACCGGTACGCATCGTTCGGGGAGTTGCTGAAGGACCTCAGGCAGATCGAACAGGGCGGTGAGCCGGGAAGAGAAGTAAATGACTGGGGCAGCGCCGCCCTGCAGCGCCCCAAGCGAACCAACGCCCGGGAGCAGATCGCTCAGCCCGTCAGTCGGGAACCAGAGAGGTCCGGCCTTTCGGGTGCCGCTTGGAGTCTCGCTATCATCCTGGCCTCGATACTCCTCATCGTGGGTGTCGGCTACTTCTACGTGGCAACCACCCCTAAGGAGGTCGCCGTGCCGGACCTGGCTGGGAAGTCCATCGCCGAAGCCGAGGCGCTGCTTGAGTCCGCGAACCTGTTCTTCACGGAGGCCAGAAAAGAGTACGACCCGAAAGTGGCGGAAGGTTGCGTGATTGCCACCATGCCGCCTGCCGGTCGAAAGGTCAAGGAAGGTCGGACCATCAGCGCGAGGGTCTCGCTCGGTCAAGAGCTGGTGCAAGTTCCTGACCTCAGGGAGATCCCTCTTGAGAAAGCGAAAGGGACCTTGAAGGAAGCCGGGCTGGCCCTCGGGGACGTGCAGGAAGTCTACAGTCCGCTGGTACCCAAAGGGCTCATTCTCTCTCAACTACCCGCGCCCATGGAGAAGGTCGGCAAGAGCACGAACGTGTCCGTGCAGCGTAGCCGCGGCCCGGAGCCGGTCATTCCCGAGGATTCGTCTGCGGGCGGCGAACCCCCAAAAGAGCGATCGATTCATGTCGCAGTCGCCGTGCCTCAAGGATCGCCCCGTCAGGAAGTCAAGGTCGTGATCCACGACACCAACGGTTATCGCACCGTGTATCAGCAGATGCACAGTCCGGGCGACAAAATCGATGAGCAAGTCTCGGTCGTCGGTGACGTGGCGCTTGTCCGAGTGTACGTTGCAGGCGCCCTGGTCAGCGAGAAAGAACTGTAGACCGAATGGCGGAACCCTTCGAATCGCATGATGAGAACTCCGGCCTCGACGAGGAGGTTGGGGCCACGGTCGCGCCGGGAGGACTTACCCAGCCTCTTGCCTCCACCCAGGAAGCAGAGGAGACCGCTTCACTGATCTCCCGATGCCAACAGGGGGATCTTGAGGCGTTCGACCGTCTGATGGAGTTACACCAATCCCGCATCTACAATCTGGCCTTCCGCATGACCGGAAGCCGGGAAGATGCCTACGACATCACCCAGGATACTTTCCTCCGCGCCTACAATGCTCTGCCTCGTTTCCGAGGGGAGTCTTCTTTCTCAACCTGGATTTACAGAATCGGCTGCAATATCTGCCTGGACGAGATCAAACGGCGATCGCGGCAGAAGGTAAGAGTCATCTCCTCCACTGTTCAGACCGAAGCGGGTGGAGAGGAATACGACCTGATCGACCGGACCGGAGACTCGTCGTCCGATCCGCAGGAGATTTACGAACAACGAGAGAGGCAGCGTTTGATTCAGAAGACCATCGCCACGCTCCCTGAGCATCACCGGTCCGTGGTGATTCTGTACGACCTCCAGGGAGAGCCTTACGAGGAGATCGCCCAGATCCTTGGGATCTCCATTGGGACCGTCAAGTCACGACTGAACCGCGCCCGGCTTACTCTGAAGAGTCGCCTTGAAGCATTGAGGGAACAAATCTGAAAGGGATTCTGTCAAAGGGGGCGCTATGGACAGGACGAAGGACACTGTAAGCGGGTGGAATCTTCCATGAACTGCGCTGAAGTAAGGGCCATGTTTACGGGCTATCTCGACAGGTCGCTGCCGACGGAGCGTCGCGGCGGTGTTGACGAGCACCTGAGCGGATGCGAAAAATGTTCGGAGGACGTGAAAGCTCTCCGCAAACTGCTGGCGGACCTGCACACCTTCCAGCCGTTGACTCCGCCGGAGGACCTGCGTCGGCGAGTCCGTGCTCAGTTGCTGCAACGGCGGGCGGCCCGGACGCAAGCAGTCAACCACACGAGGGTCTTCTCCGTTCTGTCCGCCTGGCAGGCCAACGCCCGCGCTGCCTTATCCTACACCGGTCTCGGACTGGCCTCAGCCACGCTGGTATTCATCTTACTACTGGCCCCCAACGCGATTCGGCGGTTCCCCCGTGATCATAACGCCAACTCTCTCCACCCGTCGATCAAGAGCGATAGTCCTCCACCGTTGTCAGGACCACGCGTGATTGCCCAAGGGCCGGTCTCGCCTTCTGTGACCGCCGAGCCGGAGGCCAATCTGAAAGTCGGCCAAGGATCGACGGAAGGCTCCGCCTCTACAAGTGGAGGTCGGCAACCGGAGGGCGTCCGCAAGTCTGTACATGCCCAACCGGGCGTGACCTCACCCACGGGTCAGAAGCTCCTTGTGCTGGTACCCGAGGTGAACGCGGGTAAACGCGAGATTCGCGACGCAGGTTCAGGCAAGGCCGGCGGCGGCGCGGCGGGTCCCCCCTCGGGATCGACTGACTCGGTTTCCCCTCAAGAAACTACAATATCGTCGGCAATCGCCGGTGTTAAGTCGGCCGGCACCCAGGATTCCTCGGCGCAGGAAGCGCAGGGGCAACTGATGGCTCGTGTCGAGACTCCCCCGGAGCAGAAAGGGGGGGGCGAAGGACCTGGGTCCAACAGCTCTGGGACTGCCGCGGTAGCAGGGGGAGCCTCCTCCATTGGCGGAGGGGACCCCCAGGGAGGCGCAGCGAGAGGCCAGGATCAGACATCAATAGCGCGACAGGACAAAGTCCAATCCATGAGGTCTTCGGCCAAGGGGGGAGTTGGCGGAATGGTGAACGCCTCCTCCTTCGACCTTACCACCTTTCAGATTGAAGTCCCTTCCGAGGTACGCGTCGGTCGTTCCGTCGAGGTCAGAATTGCCATGACGCCGACTCAGAATCTACAGAAGGCCGTGGTGGAAGTCGAGTTGCCGAAGGAAGTTGCACTGGTGGTGGGTAACGTGCACCG
>JACQGJ010000363.1 GCA_016199605.1 Armatimonadota bacterium
CAATCCGGGTGAGCCAGGCTCATCTTTGTCAGGTCCACGTCCTTCAGCACTTCCAGTTCCGCGCGGACCTGTCCCTCCACATTCCCCTGTCCGCCTCCGAGACCTACATGTCCTTCATCCGTATGAACCTCGATGAGGGAGTGGATTTTCAGCTCCCAATCCGGTGGGCCGTAAATCTCGCTCCGGAGGGAAATCGGTTTGAGGGGAACGGATAGCTCGTAACCAGTTACTTTCGTGATCTTCATGAAATGCTCCTCGTATCTTGATTCACTAACAAGTAAGGGCAGTTGTTCTCACTGGCCCCGGACTCGCGACACCTTTGCTGCGACGTCCCTGACAAACACCGGGGGCGATAGAGGGAGACGGCCCTTTTCGCACTTTGCTTTCGTCTCAGCGATCGGCTTGCCTTTCCACGTGTCCCACCACTGAATCGTGTAGTTGCCGTCCGGCAGGTCGAGAAGGTCGCAGGACATTCCCGAGATCTTTTCAAGTTTAAGGCCCTTCGAATCGCTGTACCAGTTGCTGTCCTGGTTGTGGAGCCAGACGAGGGAGAGGGTATCGGTGCTCAGACCGAGGATGTCGATTCTCGCGTACGTTGGATCGAGGTAGCTGGTGAGCCAGTACTGGGAAAGGGTGGCGTGATCTTTGCCGGTGTTCTCCAACTCGATGGTGTGTTCTCCAGTGGGGATCTCCACCTCAAAGTCCTGGTTGAAGTCGCTCTGCCAGAGGTCTCCCCACTCTGGATGGAACTTGGAGAATGCGCCCACCCCGTCCCCGGCGACAAACTCCTTCGTCCAGACTTCCTGGCCGTCCACCCGGACGTGAATTACCGCTGTGTTGCTGACGAGACCCACGTGGAAGCCCAGCTTGCCGGGCTTGACCAGGTTCACGTGAAAGCGCAACGGTGTCTTCATGTCGGCTTTCGAGTCAGAAAAAAGGACCGAAGAGAACTCACCGTTGCCCTCGAGTGTCCCGTCGTTCCTCAACGCAAAATCGGTTCCGGTCGCCTTCGCCCATCCCAGCTTTGCCTGGAAATGCAGGTCCCGCCACGGCGCGTCCTGCGGTGCTTGGGCCGTGGGATGGGAGAATCGCGCAATGCGGGAGTTCAGGCGGTTCCACGGGATGGTGTCCACGAAACGCCTGACGGCGGTCAGGTGATGGTAGTTGTCCCTAACGTGCATCTCCTCCCAGTACCAGACTGCCGCTGCTCCAAACGAACGCTGCATGACTGACGCCCACATGCCGTTGTGGAGGTTTGTGCCGATGTTGTTCACATCATGTTTGGCGTCGGAGGTCTTCCAGTCGATCCCGAACTCGCCCATCATGTAAGGTTTGCCAAACTTCTCCGTATAGTCGCGTGAGTCCGCGGCGATGTTGCCGGTACAATCGTGCAGCATGTCATCGGAGCCGTAACTATGAGTCTGCGTGTAGTCCATCTCCTTGAGTTGCCAGACCTTGTCATCGCCGTAGGTCGTCGTGATGAGATGATGGTACGGATCGTTGGCGATCATGAACTCCTCCATCGGTTTGATCCACTCCACCGGAGCGAAAACCTCGTTCCAGAATTCCCAGGAGAGCACATTCGCGTAGCCTCCGTAGCGGGCAATCATGTAGCGAAGACGACGCTGGTAGAGCTTCTTTGCCTCCTCGCTGGACCAGAACTCCTTCGGCGTCTGGCACGGCCCACCGAGCGCGGAGTTGTACGGGCTCAACTGCCACCGGTCTTCACCGAAGTAGGCTTTCGTGTCCATCAACTCACCGTGATATCCTTGGCACAACATCACGTAGATGCCGCTCTGCCTGGCAGTCTCCATCACTTGATCGAGCCTCCAGGCGTTGGTCAGACTATATTTGCCCAAGCCGGGAAACTCGTTGCCGCAATCGGGGTCTTGTGATGACCACTCCATCCCAAGGTTCCACCTCACCAGCCAGATCCGGGCATAGTTACCTCCCGACCTCCCCAACGCGGGAAGCCATTTGTCGTAATCGTAGGTTCTGCCCGAGCGACCCGCCCAGCACACGTTCCACCCGACGGCGAAGTAGGGCGTGCCATTGTCGAACTGGAGGTAGTATGGAGTCTGAGGTGACCGACGGACGAACCCCCTGCTATCGCTGGCAACGGCCATGAACCCAATCGGCTTGGATATAACCTGCCCTGTGCGGTCCCTCGCAGTTACGACGACAGTGTGCTTCCCCAACTCCGGCGGAGCGAACCGAACCTTCCATCCCGGATCGCCCAGGCGCGTGAGGCGTTCCGCCGTTCCCTTCTGGTACCGTTCGTAGCCCTGGTAGTAGAAGCCGGGCACCGTGATCGTCTTGCGTGATGGCGTCGTGATCCGCGCGCTGACATCAATATCGCCCGGATCGAAGGGATTGTCGAAGGTGGCCGACAGGTCGAGACCAAAGGTAATTGGCTCATAGAGTTTCACCCGACTGGAACTGGGCTTCACTGATCCGAGCCTCAGCTTCTCCTTTGAAGTCAGAGGCGGCAGTAACGACCTCGCACCCTCCGCGGTAGCCGCCCTGGTCCTGTCGAGCATTAGCTTCGTCAGGGGACGAAATGAAAGCCCGAAGGTCACCTTCTTCCCCGCCTCCATCACAGAACTGCCGGAGACGTGACAATGGATGCCAAAGACCTGGCTGCCGAACTTGCGATCGTCCTGGATATAGCCGCCGGTGATCCCTTTCCCATCGCCCGTCACCTGAAGTCCTTCTCCAGTGTTCGGCATCCAGCCAAACCAGTCCACTTCCTCGGAGTGGATGACGTGGTAGTTGTTGGCGTCGAGTTGGGCGGGGAGCAGTTTCTGGTCCAAGGTGCGATCATCCGACGCAATCCAGGTTGTGGTCCCAGCATGACCCTCCACAGGAAGGGACATCATCAGCACGATGCCGACACCCTCCAGCCTTGCCGTGGGAGTGAGGGAATACTCGACCTTCACCTCATCGCCCTTGCTTGTGACCGTCTCTGCAAAGGCCACAGGCCCGACCTCGGATTGCAGAGACCCGGTGAAGACCTCCTTCGCTCCCTCCCAACGACACTGGACTTGCACTCCCATCGCCTCATCCTGCCGCGCCCAGGAACCTTTCCAGTCGGGTTTGACGATGTTGACGAAGGTGTCGCGGGCAAGTGTAGCATCGCCGACGCGGAGTTCTCGGATAACACCAGTGTCCGTGACGGTACATCTAACCTGCGCCGATGAAACACCCGGGATGAAGAAAACGAGGGCCTCAACGATCGCCGCTAAGCGAAGCCACCTTCGTAAGGAATCCATCGTATTGCCTCCATCGACATATCGCATGAACTGCGCCGCGGCAACCGCCGCAGATTGCTTCCGCGCCAACAATGGTACCATACTCACACGTAGGCGAAAACATCCATGGCGATGGAACGCTTCGGTTTGGACTTGCCGTGAACGAGCTTGCGGATCCTCTCCGTCGTCTCCCGGCTGAAGGTCGCCTCGCCACAGCGCGCACAGACAGAGGCCGGAATATCCTCTACCAGCACGCGTTTCCCTTCAATCTGCAATACTTCGCTTACAAGCTCGTCGCGGGCATTCTCAGCCCCACACACATGACATTGGAACATAGCCGTGCTCACCTCCGAATTGAGAAGTCAATCCATTCACTTTCATCGGGTTCATACAGCGTAATGATCTTCACAAGTGCTGAATCAGCGCGAGTGACTTGAAGGTGCAAAGGTCTCCCCGCGTCTGTAAAGCCGAGCAATAGACAGCTCGGGGAGTACTTGTCATCAGGGTAATCTTCTATGACTTGCACCTCCATTCCCGCCTGCCTGATTTCCTCATCACCGAAGTTGCGCTCCACCGCGCGTTTGAATGCGTGGCGACTGAACTCGAACCTCCCACTCGAGAGTTGACTGCGCAGGATCTCCAGAGACTTCATGGGCGTCTCCCCGGGGTAGAAGTGTTGGCATCCGCATTATACCGCCTCAGACGAGGCTGTGCACCAATCAAGCCGAACCATGGAGTACAGCCGGGCCTGCGGTGCTTAGGTTTGAGATCGAACCATCGCCTCAATGACTTCCGCCATCCTTTCCCTCTCCCGCAGTAATTCCTGCGGATCCTTCGTGTATTCCGTAAGGCTCTTGGCAAGCCGGTCGGGTGAGGTGAGGGACTTCCGGCCTTTCTCCATCAGCTTTCGGGCTTTGGTTTGCTTTGCAGCCGGCAGGCTTCCAAGGAGGGTTTCCAGTTTCTTCATCTCCTGCTTCAGGGCCCAGAAGTATTCGAGGTCTTCCAGTCCTTCACGAATCAGCTCGATGCGTTGCGAAACTACAGGCGGATCGGTGACGGGCGTTTCGCTGGGTTTGCGGCAAGCGGGATAGAGCAGCATGCCGTCGCCATTGCCCCAGTAGCCGCCGTCGGGAGAGACGCTCATGCCGTGCTCCCACGGATTCCGCTGCTTGTAGTTCTCCCGGTAGTAGAACGTCGTCGCCCAGTAGAGGTCGCCCTCGACGCCATACTTCTCGATCAACCAGTAGCGAATGCGGTGGTTGATGGCGGGATGGTCAATGAAGTTGTTGGGGTAAGGCGCCCCCGGGCCGCAGCAGACATACCACCAGACGTGATCGCCCGCCTTCTGCCTCGCCTGACACTTTTTCGGATCGTAGGCCGACAGCACCGGCGTCCAAAGGTCCACGTGGCCGACCAGCTTGTCTTCCACCTGCTCGGTCATCAGTCGCGTCAGTCCGGGACACGATTGCTTGAGGATGTCCATGCCCTCATTGACGAAGCCGTATTCCTCTTCCGTCGGCTCGTCCTTCCAGTAGGAATACGCCTCGTCCAGCCATCCCTTTTCACGCAGATGCTCCGCCTGCCTGCCGTAGATGAGAGCGTGCATACGCATGTATTCCGGGGTGCCTTTCTTGAAGCCGGCGAGAGTCTCCGGGACGTCGCCGAAGGTAAAGCCGTTGAACTTCCACTCGTCGAGATACTTCGAGGCGTATTTGTCGAAGTCGGCGAAGTCGTGAGTTACGGTGATGTCCTGCTTCTCCTCAACGGTCAACTTCGCATCTCCGGTTGGCGTCCACGCGGAGGGATCCTGTTGCCCCCACGATACGCGGATTCTCTCGACCAGCGCCTTCGCTTCGTCGGCGTTGCTCGCATCTCCGGCGAAGAAGACCATCGTCGGTCCGAAGCCTTCGGTCTCCTGTCCCGGATCGAGCCACACTTGCTTTTGGATGTAGATCGGCGCGGGGTCGAAGCGCATCTCCGTCGAAGCGGAGATCGCTCCCACGGCGCGCCCGTCTCCGATCCAGAGAGCGTAGCCATTGCCGTTTACCACCTGCGGCTTTTCGATGGAAGAGCTGAGGATGTGGAAGAAGCCTCCGAGCCGGAAACGCGTCTCGTCCGAGTTCTTGAATCGCACCATACGTGTCGCGAACCACGGCTGACCCGCGGGGACGTAGAGGTGGAAGGTGATTTCGTAACGGCGGTTGGCCGGCGATGAGCCAACGAACTCACCCGTCGCTTCCAGAATCCAGCGCTTCGGATTCCGGTCGAGAACTCGCACTTCCTTCAGATGAGAGATACCCGGCCAACTGATGCCGGTGCCTTTCCAGCCGACACCTTCCTTC
>JACQGJ010000364.1 GCA_016199605.1 Armatimonadota bacterium
CCCTATATTTCCCTCCCTGCAACTCCGGCCAGAACACAACGGATTCGGTCTGGTCACCCAGACCCACGTAGACCGTATTCCTGCCGAGGTTCAACCGGGGTTGTGTTTTGGCATTGAGCATGGTCGTCGTGCTGACCTCAAAGTCCTTAAGCAGGCAGTCGGAAGGGCGCGTCCCGGCCCGCAGCTCCACTTTGATCAACACTTCATACGCTCCGTTCACTTCGCTGAGCAGCTTCAGCGACACGGGGAGGTCGCCCACAGCCTCCGCTGTCCAAACCTCGGTCCACTTAAGACCGTTGTTGGTGCTGACCGAAATCCTCGCTTCCTCCTCGACCGACTTCCGGGAGAGGGTCGCGATGATCCGTTGACTGGTTGTGACGTTGGCCGATTGGATCTTATAGACAACCCCTCCGGCAGCACCCGCCTTGTCAGGATGCAGACCCCCAGCCTTCAATGCAGTCATTGCACTCGCGCTGTGAGTTGCTCTTTTCCATCCGTCCGCCCGCAGGGAAGGCTTGAAGGTCCAAACCCCGTTACCTCGCAGGCGATACCGATCATCGGGGTCTTTGCCGTTGAGCGGAACGAAGGTATCGGGGGTCTCCCCCTGGCTGCGGTAATACCGGGTGTAGGTTTCACCCTCTCTGAGGTTGAGAATGTAGCGATGCCCGGAGTCCCAGTCGTTGAAGTAGTAACGGTACTTGAGCGAGTTGGGATTGAAGCAGCGATACTCCTGGTCCAGATCCCGGGCACAGTCAGCGCCGGTGAGAAAACCGTTAGGGCTGGTGGCATTGAGGCAATGGTATCTCGCGACGTGGCCTGGCTCGATCTTCCCCCCCGAGGCAGCGCAGGAGCCTTCTTTGCCGATGTCTTCCACCCCGGCGATAGTCTCGCCGTCGCACAGGGTGTAGAGGGCCGACATGGAGTTGTCATACATGTGCCAACGACCGTCGTAGAAACACTCGGGGACCGTATGAAGCGAGATATCCCAGTACTTGACCGGGAGGCCCATGCTGTGCCAGATCGCACAGTTGATACCCGCAATCGTGCTGCACATGGTGTAACCGTAATCGTTGAATTGCCTGATCGGGTCCGTCAAAGCCATTCCATGCAGCATCATCGGTGTCGTCTGCCTGCGAGCGTTGTGGTTCCAGTAGAAAAGGGCCCAGCATTTCTCTTTCGGAGTCGACCAGCGGGAGGTGATGCTGTGGATCATGCTGGGCATGTCGTAATAATCGGGCGAGGCGTCCGTCACCACTTTCAGGTTGCACACTTCGGCTCGGGCGGCGTCTATGGCAGTGCAGAACAGCGGCAGTAGGAGAAAGAACGGCAATCGCTTCATTTGGACCTCTCCAGAAGATACAGGACTCTCGGTCGAAGGCGTGACACCGTGATGGCGCCGCCCTTGTTCTTTCTAATGTCGAGCGGCCAGGGCTGACTGTAGCCGTGACCTGCCGGCACCTCTTTGAGCGTCTCTCCCTTCGTGGACGTGAAGGTTATGGAACGCGTTACCGGCGCTTCGCTGAAGAGAACGATGTGGTGCTGCAGCAGACGGGTCAACACCTCAGGATCCCTCTCCCGGAACGCTCCGTCAGCAACCGGAAATCCGTCGGCGTTGAGGAGCTGATGGTCCGCTGCGAAGAAAGCGCCATTGGCATGAACGACCTCTGACACCGCACGCAACAGATCATATCCCTTCGCCTTTTTGCCTTCTTTGGTAAAGACTCCGGCGCTGGAGCCTTCGTTATCTTTTCCCTGCCAGAGCAACGCTCCCCCACAATGGTCCATGCCGAACAGCAGGGCCGCGAGGTCGCGGTCGAGGTGGAAGGGCTGGTCGGCTTTGTGCTCACACCCCCAACCGGCTTCCGCCCACAGCCACCGCTTGGGACGCGAGTAGTTCCTCGCCAGCCCAATCGTCACATCGGTTTCGGCTTTCAGGGCGGGCTGGTCGGAGGCGATGTCTTTCCATTCGATGCTGTCCGGCGACATCCCGTAGTAGGAGACGGCGACCGCGTCAAAGGCGTCCCGGTAGTTCTCCAGTTTGTCACCACGCGGCCAGGTGTCTTCGTAAGGCACCTGGCGAAAGGGAGGGGTGCTGTGTCCGGTGGCAAGCGCAGGCGGCCGAGCGGCAGCCCACCACCACATTCCCAGGCACAGTTCAGGCGAGTAGACCGTCACCTCGGGCGCGACGGCCTTGATAGACGCGACAATCTCCGTCCAACGCTCCCTGTCTCTCGTCCGCTTGGGAGCGCCTTCCCCCTGTCCGCAGATCTCGGTGTAGATAACGCTGAACCGCGGACCGTACTGCTCACGCACATGCCTGGCCACTGCGACCGATAGCGTCTTCAATTGCTCTGACGGTTTGATTCCCTTGTAGTCCAATCCCTTGCTTGTGTCATTGAGGAAGGTCAGGTCGTCCTTGGAGAGATAGGCAACGTATTCATCCACCGGCAAGATCAGGAGCACGGGATGCAGCCCGACCGAGTAGAGCAGGTCGAGCACCTCATCGAGGGAGTCGATGGCAGGTGAAGGATCGCGCCAGAGGTAATCCTTGTCCGTGAAGCGCGTGTAGTCGATGGACTCCGGCCCGTTCCAGGTCCGCTGCGGCAAGCCGATGAAGCCTGGATGCACAAAAAACCGGAGGGCGTTGCAGTGGAGGTCATCTCGCAGCGTTTCCAACTCCGAACGAGTAAGCGGCCAAGCGGAGTTCTTTCCCGTTCCTCCGACCTGGCAAACTCCCCAGAGAAACTGGTCGGAGGCAAGGGGCTGAGCCGCACCCAGTCGGGCGAAGCCGGCAAGCAGGATCACCGTGATGAGGGGTCGAATCATTTGCCGCTCCCTGTCGTTGTCAGTTCAAGCGTCAGGCTCTTCATGACTGGTGTACTGTCGCAGTTGATGGTGTAGGTCGCCTCCGGTTTCCTGGCAACATGGACATCGGTCTTCTCCAGGCCGCCTTCCTCCCAGACGTAAGTCACTTTGACGGGGCGGAAGCCGCCGTGGGGTTGCCTGTAGTCGGCATCAATGCGCAGGTTCATCATACAGGTCGTGTTCACCTGTTGTCCGGAGTAGCGGACGAGCGCCTTCTTCGTGCCGGGCGGGAGGTCAGAGAAGGTGACGTACTTGCCTATGCCGACAAACGGGCCCGCGGCCCGGTCCACCGTCTTGAAGGTCTTGCCGTCGTCGAAGGAGACCTGCAGATCCCAGCCGTCCTTCTTGTCCCGGGCGCGATAGAAGCAACCGAATCGCAGCCGGGTCATATCGCCGGGCGTGTCTACTGGAAAGGTGACATCACCGCTTCCCGTGTTGCCCACGCGGACGAGGGTCTCTTCGATGCCGTTAAGCACGGGATGGAAGTCGGTGTAGGCCAGTTGCTTGCCTTTCACACTGCCGGGATCGGTGGCCCCCTCGATCGTCACCGTGCCCTCCTGGGGGCCCGCGCTGAAGGTAATTGTGTTCTTGCCCTGGGTCAGAGCGGGCAGAGAGCGTTGGGAGTGCTGGAGGTCGTTGGTGATCTTCAGGGAATCCAGCCCCGTTCCCTTGCCTTTCAGGACGAAGCGCACCCGGTAGTCATACCGGCGAAACACCAACGTCTTCAGATCGACCTTTTGCTCTCCCGAAGCCTCGACCTTCGTCACCTCTTTCCAGTCCAGCCCATTGTTGTCCGAGAGAAGCACCGTGATTCCCCCGTCCTTGCCAACGACTGCTTTGAACGCAAGGTCGCCGCCGAGGTAGACGTAGCTGCTATTCATGCGGATCTCCAGAACGCCGGGCTTGCCAGCCACCTTGACGTGTACCGCGGGACTTTGCTTGTCTTCCACCTTGCAGGCGAGATTTTCTGCCGCCAGCGCACTCGCGCGGAAACCTCCGTCGGCGAGGGGAACCTCGTACTCCACGGTGCCGTTGCCGATGCGACCCACTGCGAGATCGCCATACCTGGGCGTGTAGCCAAACTGGTCCTGCCCAACCTTTGCACTGATGCACACCGGAGCACCGCCGCCTCCCTGCATGTTGATGTGCAGCCCCCTGTTGAACCAGTTGCGGGTCAGACGCTCGCCGGGACGAAGCTGGACGTTTACCTGATAGCCCTGGGAGTAGGCGTTTTCAAAGGGAAAGCACGTCGAACCATCATACTCCTGCATCGTGCTGGCCCATCCGTGCGTGCCCGAGGGCCACCAGCCGTCTCGATAGAAGGGGTTGGCTGCCAGCAGCGCGGGACCCTTCCTCCAGCCTTGCCAACCGTCCGCGCGCATGAATTCGTACAGCTTGTTGTTGTTCCCTCTGTAATCCGGGTTCTGCGCCAGCCATTCCTTGACGGCGGTCATGATCTCCTCGACGCTGGCAATCTTGCCGTCGGGTTTTGGGAAATAGTTGATGAGTGACGCGTCCAGCATGTGCCAGGAGCCATCCCAATAAACCTCGGCCACGTCGTGCAGGTTGATGGACCAGCACCGCGCCTGCAGTCCCGCATACCGCGCCAGCGCGGCGATGTTGCACGCGGCACAACAGCACATGCCATAACCGTAGACGTTGAAGGTTTTGATGGGGTCGTGGACATTGTTCAGCCATTGCAGATACTCATTTGGCGGCGCGTCCTGGAAGCGGAATTTCACCGCCGATGTCCACACCGCCAGTCCCTTCTGCTCGTCCGTCATTCCCTCCTTGATGAAGGACCTTCTCCAGGCTTCGATACTGGAAACGTCTTCCACCTTGTCCGACACAACCTTGAGGTTGCTGACGATCCCAACCGGCCTGGGTACGTTCGTGGTGGACTGAAGGGGCTTGGTGGTTTTTGTGGAGGTTCGTGACGAAGCCGCCAAGACGGATCCTCGTGACACGAGTAGAAGCAG
>JACQGJ010000365.1 GCA_016199605.1 Armatimonadota bacterium
CAAGAGACCTCAATCCTGCTGCGGCGGAGCGTGGGTGGAGGGGTCTCTTCGAGAACCTTTCTTGTTGTGGCGGCGTACCACACGTCGGCGAGGGCGCTGCTCGTGAGAGAGTAGACCACTCCCTCCTCCAGCCTTTCCACCCGACCCGCCCGTCGCGTCGTCAGCCTCTTCTCCGGCAGCAAGGCTACAACCTGACTGGGCACCTGCGGCGTGACACCTTCGAGGGGCGAGTAGTAGAGCCAGTAGCGCTTCGCGCCAGGCTTGTCCGCCTTCAGCACAGAAGCGACCTGGCATTCGCGCACCGAGACATCATCCACCGCGCCGGTGTATCGCTCGAACCTCACCTGCAACTGCTCGCTCGCCCAGTTGGACTTGTCGCCTGTGTTGAAATAATACTCACGCTGGAACCAGCCCTGTAATGGGAGGTACGGATCGCACCAGGTGTGCTCGATTGGCTGCCACCACTGTCCTTGACCTTTGCGAGTGATCTGAGGAGTCACAGCGTCCGCACCCTTTGCCCAACAGGAGAAGCGATACCATGTGTGCGGGTTGGTGGGAACATCCTGAACACACCCAAAGCGGTCTGCTCCGGTGGTCGTCATGCACCAACTCCCGTCGTGCGAGCTGCGTTCCAGTTTGAAGGCTTCGTGCTGCACTGACCACCCAACCGGCTTTCCGCTCTCCTGCTGCTCGAAGTCGCCGTTGATCACCAACTCCTTCCCGACGAGCATACGATATCCGGCTTCGACTTTTGCGTTGATGACGGCACCCTTCGCGTCGACCTCAACCAGCTTCACATTGTCGAAGGCAAAGAAGCGAGGATTGAACTTGAGGTCCGCCTGTTCGTTGATCCATTCTGTAACCGACTCCGGCGTCAACTCGATCTGATATCTTCCGGGAGTCGGGACATTGATTGTGATGGGCACCCGATACGGATAGAAGGAGTCGAGCCAGTCGGAGGCGAGGAGGGGAGAGGCGAAGAAGAACGTGAGCATGAAGGGGAGCATTGGAGTGCGGATGTGTGGCCGGAAAGGTTGCATGGTCGTGGTTACGCTGACAGCACTGATTGGCCTTCCCATCCCGTGTCGTGTAGGTGAGTCAGGCTCACAGTTCCACCGCTGGGCGCGTTTGCACGGTCCTGCTTTCGTAGACCTCCCGCTCAAACCTCCCACAGTCCAGCAGGCCATCCCAGGCTCCTGCCGAGGACAGGGTTCCGTCCGCCTCAATTCGTATCGGCCCGTCTGTGACTGTGATGGTGACCTCTGCATCTTCTACGAGGTCAAGTGGTTCGAACGGTTCGATGTGCCCCCTGCGATATCTGCCTCTAATGGTTGTTACCATCGTTCTTCACCTCCCACGACTCTACTTTTACTGGGCGGAAAATGCAAGGGCAAATGAGAATGCGTCAGCGTCTCGCCTTCAGTGAAGCCCCAAAATGTCTCGCAATGACCACTCCGTCATTCAAACTCTGAAAGCAGTTCCACCTTCACCTCAGCCATCTTCCCCGACACCACATCCCTCACCTTCGCCGTCCACTTCCCGGGCGTGTCGTTCAACGCGGTATGCCAGCGATACTCACACCTGCCGTCTTCTGAGAGGACATTCTTCGTGTAGCAGTCGCGCGCCTTGCCGTCCGGGCCGCGGAATTCGATGTGGAAGACGTGAGGCGCCGTCTTGCGGCCCGTGTGATCGATCGCGATCCTCAGCGCCACCGCATCGCTAGCGGCCGCCAGCGGCGGGCAGCTCAGGGCCACTCCGTCCACTCGATACTGAAGACTGGCGAAGACCTCCATCCGGCCTGGGGCGAGTTGCTTCTGGAAGCGGTCGGTTTCGCCGAGGTAGCGAGCGGAGCGGACGTCGTACAGGTGAGTCTTTCCGGGAAACTGGATTGCGGACATACGGCGCTTCTGGTCTTTGCTGTAGGGATCGCGGCAGATCATTGTCAGTCGCAGCGCTCCACGCGTAAACTGCGCGACCTCGGTGGTTGGGAGTGGTTCGCTACCCGCGTCAACTCGTACGCGGGGTGTGATTCCCGACCAGGATGTGATGTCCGCAAACAGCTTCAACAGGGAACCTTCAGTACCCAGCGCACGGTCGCGCAGATAGCCGTCGATGGTGAACCCCAGATAGATTGCCCTTCCTTTGCCGTAGCGATTCGCGATGCAGGCCTTGAACGCCTGGTTGGCCTCACCGAGGGGCACGCCACTGGTCAACAGCATCGAGTCGAATTCACGGTCGGGAAGGGTCAGGTCCATCTTCAAACCTTCGAACTCGCCCTTCAACCGCAGGCCGCCGCGGTAGAGGCTCGTTTGGCTCGCGCTGCGTTCCATCCCGAAGACCTCATCCATCGGGTATTGCTTCAGCGGCACGAGGTGTTCGTCCCGCACGCCGGTCAGCATGTCGGCGACAACGGTTCCGCCGTTCCGCACAAACTCCTTGATCTGGTCGGTCTCTCTCGGTGTGAGCGACATGCTCATGGGCATGATGAGCAGCTTGAATCCGCGCTTCTCCAAATCGCCTGCTTCGACCTGCTCGGTGGAAACCATGTCGAATTGCAGCCCCAGGTCGACCAGCAACTGACAAAAGTTTGAGGTGGCCAACTGAAAGTCGGACGGGCGACGTTCGAAGCCTTCGGGCATAAGGAGTGTGCCGGCGTTGTAACTTCGTTGTGAGTAAAGAATCGCGATGGGGTCGTTATCTCGGCGGGTGGACATAATCAGCTTGCCGGTTCCGCTTTTGATCTCCTTGATTTCCGCAGACGTCCAACGGAACGAGTCAACCGGGGTGTGGTCGGGCGCCAGTGCGTTGTAAAGCTCGCCGGGCTTGCCAACGTCGTAGTACCAGATACTGTTGAAACCGAGCATCAGGCTGTACCACGGGTAATATCGCTCGGTGATCTCATCCCTTTCGCCAGGATAGCCGCCGTACCACATACCGAGGAGCATCTCGGGATTGCTGAACGAGCGGACGCAGTGCCGGTTGTAGGCTTTCTCGTTCCAGAGGAGATACGGATACACATTCTGCAGACCGAACATCGTGCAGAGATGGTACCAGTCGATGCCCGTGGAAGCGTAGAGCGCCTCGGTGCCCTCCAATCCGACAAGAGCGTTGGGATCCTTCTCCTGAATGCACTGGATCGCGAACCGGTGCGCCTCCTCGAACACCTTCGCAAGGTAGAGGTAATGATCTCCCTGCGACGCCGGCGCGCCTTTGCGCAGGTCCGCAGGCGAGGTAACCTTGAAGTCGTCCCATGACACGAAGCGGGTCTTCCACGATTCATTCAACTTGTCGATCGGGCCGTACATCTCCTGCAGGAACTTCTTGAACCCGGCCTGACAGGTCGGTGAGTAGCAGTAGGAATCGCCGTGCAGTGGATCGAAGATCATGTAGTAACTCTCGTCGCCCAGATGATATCCGGGGACGCCGTATCTGGCGCAACCCTCCGTTCCCTCCAGGAACTTCTTTCTCTCGCCGGCGAGATACTCCGGGTCGGTGAGACACGGCTTGCGAATCCCGTTCCAGGTTTCATCATGCTGGCCACCGACGCGCCACGCGTACGGGATGCGGCGCATGTTGACCTTCCATCCATTGCGAATGCCTTCTGCGTTAAAGCCGATGGTGAAGGAATCCATACCGGCATCGCGAAGTCGCTTCGCATAGAAGGCGCTCGAGAAGAACTCCGGTCCGCCACCACCCCACCCGACAAAGGAGAAGTCATCCATCTTCCCCCGGATGACGATGGGGAACTCGGCTTTGTGCAGGTAATGCACACGACCCCTGTCCCATAATCGCAGAACGAGATAATGCAAAACCGTAAGCGGTGCCGGCGGGGTCACTTTGATAGTGCCGGATCGCAAATCCCCGGAGACCTTAACCTGGGCCATGGCAACATGACGCCCGAAATTATCGTACACCAAGGCCCTTACATACTGGTCTTCAACAAGAGGCTTATCCAGTGTGAAAGCGGCTGTCACGGTTTGTCCCGATTGGTATGAGTCACGGTCGAACTTGACCTCTTTCACGTTCACGGGAGACGTGACGACCCAGTGCGTCGCGCAGGATCCGAGCGATTTGCCTTTGGAGGTGAGGAGTACATGGGCGAAGTACTCACCGGCGGGAAGTTGAGGCAGGGCGACTGCGTATTGGTGTTGTCCCGCAGTGGGGGTGAGCTGCTTCTCGAATGCTGTTTCGCCCTCGTAGTTCTGCACTCCGACAACCACGGACGACTTCTTTCCGGCAACCGTCGGTGAGGCAAGTGACACCTTCAGAGAAACGCCGGGCGGCTCACCACTCAAACTCACGACCGTGCGGCTTCGCCCCGACACTTCCACCAGCACGCGAGTCAGCAGCGCCATTTGGTACTCGTGATCGATGAGGTTGGGACTGTCGGGCGTGAGCGAACTGTAAGCCCAGGGCTTGGCGGAACCATAGCGAACCACGGAGATACGTCCTCTGCCGAGACGAAAGAGAGTCGCGCTGTTCCGCACCGCGCTGGTCGGGTCTTTCATGTCTCTGAAGGGAACAACGTGCTCCAGCGCCAGTCCGTCGAGCAGGCCCGGCTCAGGGAATGCAGTGGCTCCAGCCGCGGCCAGGGCATCCTCGAAGTCCTTGTCGGGATATGCGAACACGAGTCCGCATCCGCCTTTGACTTTGTCGAGAATGCCCTTTTGAAATTCCTCCGGCAGCGTCTTCCAGTTGACACTGCCGATCACAATCGCCTCAACGTTTCGCGAGAGTTGCCTCCGCATCCGGTCAGCGAGTTCAGGCGCAGTTGCTCCTTTGATGACCATTCGATCGGTCGGATGACCGAACTCGGATTCGCTGTAAACCAGAACCGAACCGTGATCGGTGTCGACGCGCTGCATCAGTTCCACCGCGTCGCGAGCGCGTGACCGGGGAACGATGAACAGCGCGCGGATCGGTCCGCCGGGCAACGGCTTCGCCCATTTGGTATGCGGACTCACCGCTCCTTCGGTGAGCGTGTTGAAGTTGTTGCCCAAGTCCATGTTTGGCCCGAGACCCACAGCCGTTTCCTTCGCCTCTCCAACGACACTCATCGCCAGCAACAGCGCAAGACAAACAATGCCTGATATCGTCATACTATTGTTCACCATCCTTTAACATCGCACGAACTTCAGGTGCCCCATGTCATCTGGAAAGGGCAGGCTCCACAGGATGTAGAACCAGATACTCGTCTCCTCTTTTGCGCGAATCCCGCGAAGCAGGTTGACTCCCCATTCGTCACCCGTCGCGGGAGGCGTGATTCCCAGAGAATGGTACGGAACTCTGACCCAACCGATCCAGCGGTTTGCCTCAGCCGTGACTGAGGACTCCCATTCTCCGTCCCAATCCGTGTCCAGGAAGGTCTCCTGGGCCCGTTCGTTGGTCGGCGACACGCCGAAATGATGGAAGCTCTGGTGCGAATGGTGCGCGTCCAGGAACACGTTGAACGAGTTGATGTAGTAGCTTTGTGTTCGCGGTCCGAGCGCATCGAGGTAGTACTGTTGTTCGGGACGTTCTTCCCTGGGAGAGAGAGCAACTTCCATCGCGGAGTCGTAGCAGGTGAAACGGAACACAACTGCTGCCTCATCATACGCAATCTGAACCTCGGTTCTCTCCGAGGGGACCTCCTCCGGCTTCACGCCGCTGTTGAAAAGAAAGTCCGAAAACACGGGGACGACCGACCAGTCGAGGTCGTCGGAGTTTGTCGTGGGCACACGCGTGGCGGTGAGGGTGCGTTTGTAGTTGGGCAAGCCCAGGTTGATAGCGCGCACCGAACAGGCAAGGTTGAAGCGCGAGAGCGAGTCCGCCTCGAACAACATCATTTCCTCGATGCCAGCTTTCTCAGCCGCGTCAACACAGGCGTTCACGTGCCCGGGATAGATGCCATCGTAGCAACAAAGGCCCGGGAGGATTGCGACTTCCGGGTTCCTGACCTGAGGTTGCATGATGTGGTACTGGTCGATGGCCTCCTGAGGACTGCGTGAGTATTTCAGGCTCATCATGCAAACCATCTGCACCACACGCTCTTCGGTCAACCGAGGCACATCCAGGCAGGCCCATCGGGAATAGTCGACGGGCCAGAGCATGAGCGAAAGCTCGCGGCACGTCTCAGTGCAATCCATCTTCGTGCGGACCTCGTGCAGGAAGGTGGTCATGATCTCACGCTTGAAAGTCAACCATTGTTCGTTGTCGGGCGGAAGGTCCATCGGATCGGTGCCGTGGGTTTCCCGGTAGTGATCGCGAATTGCGGGGTTGTAGCCAAACCGGTGGATGCCGTCTCGATCCGCCGACGGGCAGGCGTTGTGCCGAACGAAATCGAGGAGAAGACCTTTCGTCTCGTAAGCCAGCAGTTCATCAATGATGGCTTGTTTGTAGCTTCGGACCTCTTCGTAGAAGAAGTCGAGCGTGCCGCGATAGCTCCGTCCCTCGCGATCCTGCTGCCAGTACTCCGGATGCTCCCTGGCGAAGTCGCACAGGAACGCGCCGCCGTGATCGTCCTCGTAGATCGAGTACCAGAGGTGCAGGTTGATGCCGAATTCCTTCGCGATCTCCACCGCGTCCGCGACGGGATCGCAGGTGTTGAAGTCAAGCGCCTTGAGGTATTCGACGCGGACGGTTGGCTGCGGATACAACTGCATCGCTTTCCATTCGTCATAGCCACGCCGGTCCTGCACCTGGGCCACTTTGCTCGGGTACATCGCCAGACCGCCGTTGAAAACCCTCCAATACACATCCTTGATTCCAGCAACTCTGAGGTAGTCAAAGATCGCGCAAACCCCGGGTCTCCCCCAGCACCCGCCCAGGTCCGTCCAGTCCGA
>JACQGJ010000349.1 GCA_016199605.1 Armatimonadota bacterium
CGTTGGCAAGAAGGTTCTCTTCTGCGGTTCCCTTTCTCGAGTGTCGGCCTACGCCCATCCCAGCAGCGGACACAGAATTCTCAAGCCGACCCAGATGATCACGAACCCAACCAGGTCGAAGAGGGCGCCCGCGCGCACCATCCGGGGGATTGGCACCAGGCCGGAGCCATACACGATGGCGTTGGGCGCCGTGGAGACGGGGAGCATGAATCCGAAACTGGCGCCGAGGCAGGCGCCGAGAGCGGGAGGGACGGGATTTAGGTGCGCGGCTTGCGCGATGGCGATCACCATGGGAATGACCATGTTGGCGGTGGCCGTGTTCGAGGTGGCTTCGCTCATCAAGATGGCAATCATCGTAGCCCCACCGGTCAATCCCCATAGAGACTGGGCCCAGCTCAGCTCCCCCACGGACTTTCCGATTACCGTGGCGACCCCGGTGGAGAACATCAGTCCGCCCAGACTCATGCCGCCGCCAAAAAGCAGGATCGCGCCCCAGTCAATTCTCACCGCCTCTTTCCAGTTCAGTGTGAACTCGCCTCTATGAAGATTGGTCGGCAAGACGAAAAGCAGGCAGGCTGCCAGCAGCGCGACGACACTCTCGGGCATTCGCTCGCCCACCGCCTTGACCAGGGCGTCGTCATTTCCCCGAACGATAGCCAGAAGCCCGGGCGTGACCCACAGCACGACTGCGACACCGAACGCGATGAGACTGTTCACCTGCCCCCAGGTCCAACCCCCGAGGGACTCCCGTTGTTGCCGCAGGTAGGAACTCAGCTCTTCTGGTCCGGCAGTCGTGGATTGATCGACCGGGTGCAGCCAGTAGAGGAGGAAGAACAGGACGGCGAACATCACGACACACAATGGAATTCCGATGGACATCCACTGAAAGAAGTTAAGGTTGACTTTTGCGAGGTTCTTGATCAAACCGATCCCGATGAGGTTGGGCGGGGTCCCGACAGGAGTGCCGATTCCCCCGACAGAGGCGGCGTATGCCACCATTAACATGGCTCCGGTGGCAAAGAGCCTGTTCGTCGATCGCAGGGAGTTGCCCGGATTTCCGTCATTGTTTCCCAGAGCGTGGATGAGTCCCAGCGCGATGGGGAGCATCATGGCGGTTGCCGCCGAGTTGCTCACCCACATGGAGATGAGGGCAGTAACCAGGCCGAGAGCGCACAGGAGTCGAGCCGGGTGTTCCCGGACCCACGGAAGCGATAGCAGCGTGAGGGCAAACCTCAGGTCGAGACGGTGTTTCATCATGGCGCGGGCGAGGATGAAGCTGCCGATGAGAAGAAAAAGAATGGGATCAGCAAAAGGCGCGAGAACGGTCTTAGCATCCGCGACGCCGAGAAGGATGCAGAGACAGGCGCCCAGGACGGAGGCCATGGCCATGGGAATGGATTCGGAGATCCATAGAACCAGAGTGCAGGCCAGCACCGCGCTCAGTCGGCTCCCCTGACCGGTCAGGTGTCCCGCGGTAAGAACATGAACAACGAAGTATGCGGCCGGTGCAAGAAAGAAACCGGACTTTCGCCTCCATCTCTCAAAACGTTCTTCTGCCTCAGAGAGAGTCCCGAGACTCTCCTCATCCTGAAGCTCCACGAGGGCAGGTTGGCTCATGCGTTGGCTCCTCTCACGGGAAAGTCTCCGGCTCTAAAAAGGGTTGGGCTTCAGAGCGAAGTGGTGGTATTCATCCTTCCCTCGCACCAGCAGGGCGCTCCAGTCTTCGCCGTAGGAATTCTTGCGGACGGGTTTCACGGATGCCGGGACATAGGGAATCGCCAGCCCGCACCGTCTGCGGGTGGAACGATTCGGCAGACTGCCGTGGATCACCTGCCCGTGATGCAGGGAGATTTCTCCCGCTCTCAACACGACGTTCGCCGCGCGTCGATCGTCTTCCTCGGATACCTTGAGCTCCTGGTTGATGCTCAGGAGGTTACCAGTTTGCTCGGCCTTCCCATGTTCGAGAACTCCCGCGCGGTGAGTGCCGGGAATCACCCTCATGCACCCGTTCTCCGGGTCGCTGTCATCCACGGCATACCACGCACTGATCGCGTAGGGTGGCTCGAACCCCCAGTAGGTGACGTCCTGGTGCCAGGCAACGAACCCCTCACTCGGGCCATACTTGCAGAAGAAGTGAGAGGCCAGCAACAAGATGTCAGGTCCCAGGAGCGCTTCGATACAATCGAGGATTCTGGGATGCGTGGCCAACTCCCAGACGAACCGGTCCTGATGATGCCAGTCGAGCAATCCCACCTGGCATTTGTCCCTTCCTTCCTTTTGTTCCAGTCGGTCAAACAAGTCTCGATACCGGAGAACTTCCGAAGAGGTCGAGATTGGGATCCCGGCCAGATAGCCCTCTCTTCCCAACTCCTTGATTTGCTGTTCAGTAAGGCTCATCATACGCTCCTTATCCGCAACTATTCACCTGCGCCCAACAGGTGAATAGTAACCCTTATCCTGTCCAATCCGGCACCCTCCAGTTCGGGTGCCATACTGAATCTTCGGGAACAGGCTCCTGTCCTTCCCATAAGTCCTGCATGCTTCGGAAGCTCTTCAACTGTGGAACCACGACGGCCTGCCACAGTTTCTCTACATCATCGTAGGTCCTCAGGTTATGGCTCGGCTGCTCCCGTTCGTAGGTGTCGAGCAACTCCCGACCCTTAGCGCCCAGCCAGTCGATTTCGTCTTCTATCATTCGGACGCCGATTCGTCGATTGGATTGCCCGGCATTCGCTCCCATCGCGAAATGTGGTCCCGGGGTTCCCTCCGGGGGGATTCGAGAGAGATCGACGCACTCGGGGTTCACTGCCCAGAGTAACGAGGTCTCGACCTTTCCGGCGTGGTCGCCTCCGCTCTTGCCGTCATAGTCAAATCCGGGTTGGTTGGCCTCGAAATCGGGAAGGCTGCAAAGGCGCGTGCCGACGTTCGGCTGAACCAACTCAACGAGAGTCTTCAGGTCCTGCCAGTTGGGACCGTAGTGCCCCGTGAGGAGGATAGCGGCGTGGAAGCCCAGGAGGTCCGCCATTCGCAAGTGGTAGCAGATATTCTTGAAATGCTGCCAGGGAGGCATGCACGTCATCCAGGTTCGAGGGACCTCCCCGACGTTTCTGTGTGCCCACACTGCGTATCCGCTCAGCTCGTGGATGTGCCAGAAGTCTGGCGGGGCGACGAGGCCCCCGGAAGCTCTCGCTGCGGCGCATGCGATGCCGTGAGCCTTCAAACCATCGAGTCCAACGGCGTTCTGCGGCCCATGGGGTTCGCACAGCCCATAGGTGAAGTAAACAAGTGGACACTCCGCAAACGCTGCCTCCAACTCATCGGGGAACATTCGTTCCCAACGGACTTCACGCATAGGGTTCCTCCTCGTCAGTCTTGGAGCGGGTTGATTGCGAACTCTGCGAGTTCGACATCAACCCCTCCGCTGCTGTCATCGCTCAGCCAGAACCTTGACCTCATACTCGCGCACGTCGTTCAGCCATGCCGCCCCGGCAGGAACTCCCTGCAGTTCGCAATAGTAGTCCCACACCGCGCCGAACGGCATCGTCTTCATGTCTTCCATCAAGGCCAAACGAGCAGTCCGATCCCCCGACGCCTCCAACTCTTTCAACAGGGGAGTCGGCTGAAGGAGCGCGAGGAGCAGGGCTTTGATCGTGGCCCGCGTCCCGATGACCCAGGCGGCGACCCGATTGATGCTGGCATCGAAGAAATCAAGTCCAAGGTGAACCCGGTCGAAGGCGTCCCCTCGGACAATTTCCTCGGCAATCGCCCGAACCTCATCCCCGAGGATAACTACGTGATCGCTGTCCCAGCGCACCCCGCGGCTGACGTGGAGCAGGACCTCGTCCACGAAAGTCAGCACCGACGAGATCTTGTCTGCGATCTGTTCCGTCGGATGGAAGTGACCGGTGTCGAGACAGAAGAGCTTGCGGACTCCTGAGTCCGAGTTGTTCTGCGCGCAGTAGGCCAGGTAGAACTCGTGAGAGCCGGCAACGTAAGCCTCCGAGCCGATGCCGAACAGCTTCGGCTCAAGGGCGTCCTTCGTGAGAGCCGCGCTGAGGGACTCTTGAAAGATCTGGTCGAGAGAGTCGCGGAGGCGTTGACGTGGCGCCCAGCGATCCGCCGGGAGGTCTTTCTCGCCATCGGGGATCCACAGGTTGTTGATGCAGGGGCTGCCCTGGGCTCTCCCCATCTCTGCCGCAATCTTGCGGCACGCGATGGCGTGCTCGATCCAGTATTGTCGGATTCCTGAGTCGGCGCTGGCGAGGGTCCAGCCCTGGTCGGCTTTGGGATGCGAGAAGAAGGTACCGTTGAAGTCGAGCTTGATGCCTTGCGCTTTGGCCCAGTCGATCCAACTCTCGAAATGCTCGGGGCGCAGCTCGTTTCTTTCGATGGGGCTGTCCGGGTGATCGACGTAGAAGGCGTGCAGGCTGAGCCGGTGATTGCCGGGGAGGAGGCTGTAGGCTTTGGCGAGATCGGCTCGTAGCTCGTCCGGCGTCCGGGCCTTTCCAGGGTAATTGCCCGTTGTCTGAATGCCACCGGTCAACTCGCCTCCCGGATTCTCAAAGCCTCCCACGTCATCCCCCTGCCAGCAGTGCAGGGAGATGGCAATCTCGCTTAACTGCTTCAGGGCCGAGTCGGCATCGATATCCAGCAACGCGTAAATTTCTTTTGCGTGTATGTAGTTGTGGTTAATCGTCTGACTGTCGAGTTTTGGGATCATCTGTTTGACCTCCGTTCGAGATAGTTTGTGGTTTCGGGTCAAGGGTTGTTTGTTGATGGCTTCTCTTTCATCGTCTTTGCATACGCCATCGTCCAATCCACATACACCGAATACGGTTTCCCCTGCCATTTGGTGAGCCATTCGATGGCTCCATCGGTGCGACCGAGGTTGATGAGAACGCGTCCGACCTCGGCGGCGAGGCGGCAGAACATTCCGCTTTCCCCGCTGTTCTTTGACGCCGCATCGAAGTAGGACATGCAGAGCGTTGTTGTTTCCTTCAGCACCTTGTCGTAGTCAATGTCCTTGCGCATCTTCCCCAGGTCGTCCTGCGTCATCCCGGCTTCCCGCAAGGCCCACAGGTAGGTGGAGAGCGTCCCGCCGAATCCCATCGCTCCCTGGAAAGACCACGGGCCCGAGCTGTAAGCAAGCCCGCGGATGTTGAGGATATAGTCCACCGCGGCTTTGCCGTAGTCGAGATACTTCTTGTCTTTCGTGACCATGTAGGCCATCGCGGCCGGCGCCTCGACTCCATCGCACCACGGCATATAGATGCTCATCGCGTCCCACGGCGCTCCGCCTGCGTACATCAAGACGCCCGTTGACATGCAGAGCTTGTTGTAGAGGAAGTCGTTTGCTTTCAAGAGCCCCTGTTTCGCGGTCTCGTCGCCGGTCAACTCGTAGAACCGGTGGTAGGCTTCGGCGGGATAGGAGGCGAGAAAGGAGGACTTGAGATGTTCCCTGCGATCATACACCCCGGTGAAGTGGTCATTCATCTCCTTGAGCTTCGCAAGGTAAGGCCTCGATTCCTCGACACCGATGGCGTCGCGGCGGTGAGGGTATCCCCGGGCAGAGTGCATCGCTTTCGGGTACTTCTCCGCCAGCGCTTCTTCCGATCCCAGCGCTTCATACATATAGCCGAGATGCAGGAACGGCAGCGAGGTGGCCCGTTCCGGAGTCATCCCTCCGACAACACCTCCACAGTTCAGCAAAGCTTTCGCGTTGAGCAGGAGATTCTCCCAGACGCGGCGCTTTCCAGTCAGGAAGTAGTAGTCCACTTCTCCGAAGTTCCAGACCTTGATGCTACCCTGAATCGGAGCGGTGCAGATGTGATCCTGCTTCCTCGCATACTCCGCCTCCCTCAACCCGGCCTGTGGTCCCCAGTGGAAGGTGTCAATGTCCATGCTGTGCCAGGCGTCGGCTTCTGCGAAACGATAGTAGCGTGGGTCACCGGACGCGAGGTAGAACATGAACCATTCATGTGTGACGCCGTGGTAGCCGTTCCACCGCTGGTCGGCGTTCCATCCGATCTGATCGCCGTAGTCAACGTCGCCGTAGAGTCGATTCTTCAGACCCGCGTCGTAGGTGCGCTCGACATACCTGGTGAATTTGGAGAAACGCGGGTCGGTCACCGGCACAAAGCGATGCGTCGCCCCGGAGTTCGCCACGTAGTCGGGATCGGGATAGGGTCGCACTTCGGCTCGCGCCATGGCGCTGAGTTCAGAGCCGGGGGTATCGAAGCCAAGCAGGAACTCGTAGGTGCGCATCCGGCCGGGCGCAAGCGGGTTGCCGGTTCCCGGTGTGTCGGCGGGCCAGAAATCCAAGCGAAGTTGTCCGGTGGCGGAATCGTGGGCGAGTCCTTTCGGATAGACCTCGGAGAAGCCTTTGCTGGCAAGAGCAACTCTGTGCTTGTCGCCGTTCAGTTGCATCCAGCCTGGCGATTGCCCCTTGATCTCGTCCCTGGTCCCGGCGTTTTGTAGAATCGCTGACGCGTATAACTGTTGCGTGAGCGAGGCGGATTGTGTCCCCTCCATCTGCTTCACTCCGGTACCTGTACCGACAACCACCGCGCTGACCTTACCGAGTTGCGGAGCGAGGCTGTAGGAGTATCGCCGCACATGCTTGGTGTTGGAGATGGACATGTAGGAGCCTTGCTGCCCGTCCGGTTTGGGTTTTGGGGGAACGGCGATGAACTCGTCGTAATTGACCACACCCAATTCAACCCGAAGAAATCTCTTTCCCGCGTAGGCATACAGGCGAGCGACGAAGCCGAGGTCGCCGGCCTTCTTCTCTCCCGGCTTCTCGACGCGCAGCACAGCGCGCAGTGGTCCCCTCTCCTCCACTTGAATATCAACGGGACCGGTGAAACGGTCACTGTAGTCAATCCCGCGCTCGATCTTGTTCCACTTGATCTGCCCGGCATCGGCCAGTCCAAAGGTGGCGAGGTCGTTGGCGTCGCGTCCTGTCGCGTCGAACTCCTCCTTGGTGATGTGTTCATGGTCGGCGACCAACTCGATGTGAGCCGTGTTGTCGAGGAGGCTGACTCCGTCAACCTTGAGCGTGTTCGGCAGTCGGAAGTCCTTCCGTGAAATGGTGAACTCCATCGGTCCGGTGGAGACCCTCACCGCGTCGCCGAGGTCTTTGACCTGAACCGGCGACGGTGGTTTGGGTGCAGAACTCGAAGGATCAACCCCGAGATTGTAGGTCGCCGTCTTATTCGCTCCCACGCTTGCTTGGAACTGCACCAGCGCCCACTTCAACGAACCGTCAGGCCAGCAGATACCGAGTTGATGAGCCTGACCGGGAACCGGCTTTCCGCTCGTTCCATAGATGCGGAGGTGATTGGGATTGAACACTTTTCCTTGCGGAAGAGGAATGCCTCCAGCCACCGGCTCTCCGACGCGGGCGACCCCCTGGTCTTCCCGCAAGAACAGAGGCACCCTGAAGCCGGCGGCAGGCTTTTCAGCCATCGCGCCTGTACCCAAGAAGAGGGAGAGCGAGTTTCCCAAGGCTAATAGTAACAATTCCCATTTGATAGAGTGTCGCATACCTTGATCCTTTGCGGTTGTGAGTGAATATTGCCGAGGCAGATTGCCTCCTATCTGGTTGAGGCGCGCGTCGCCCGGATGCTCTTTTCCCACGCCCGTCGCTCTTCGTAGCTGACCCTCCACGTGCTACGACCCTCAAAGCGCAAGGCCTCGCCGTCGTAGGGTCGCCATCCCTGGAAGTAGTCGCCGAAGATTTCGTACGGGATCAACTGACCATCGGGGAAGGAGTCCTTCTCACTGATGCCAATCGCCAAACCACGGCTGGCCGTGTCTTTCGGCTTGATGCAAACCCAGTAGGTTTTCTGCGGTTCGAGAACTGCTGTCAGGGGCACCACGGTGACTCCGTCTCCCGAAAGCGGAGCAAACTCGGCTGTCGCCAACGCTTTACCGGAAGGCAACCCGCCTGCGTCCGGTTCAAGCGTCCCCAGGAACGTTCCCGCTACGTTCTCCCCTCGCGTGGCGATGGCGATTTGCTTTACTTCAGATACGTCAGCTTTGAAGCTTTGTGCTTTCC
>JACQGJ010000025.1 GCA_016199605.1 Armatimonadota bacterium
AGCCTCGGTCAGCCTGTGCTTGCCGCGCCGATGAGTTGGGAAGTCGTGAGCGGCGGTTCGACTGCGCCGATCAAGGCAAGTGGCTTCAAGGTTCAATCAGCGAAGCCGCATGCGGTTGTGACCCGGACGGGTTGGACAGCAGGGACGCTGAAGGCTTCCGTCTTGTCAGAGTACGACTACGACGGCATGACGAAGGTGACACTCACCGTGAGTCCCGGCAGCGTTGATCGCCTCAGCCTTGTCATCCCCATCAATGACGGCATCGCTAAGTACATGCACGCCTGCGGCGACGCGCTTCGCTACAACTATGCCGGACTTGCGCCTGCAGGAGAGGGCCGCGTCTGGGACAGCAGCAAAGGCAACAGGACGAACATCGTCGGCACGTTCTATCCCTACATCTGGTTGGGGGGCGGGGAGCGCGGGCTGTGCTGGTTCGCGGACAATGACAAGGACTTGGTGCTGGACGACAAGACGCCCACCATTGATCTGACTCGCAGCAACGGCGTGCTGACTCTGCGCGTCCACTTCATCACCAAGCCCGTTCAACTCGACCGGACTCACACAATCGTCTTTGGTCTGCAAGCTACGCCGGTCAAGCCCATGCCGGAGCAGCCCATGAACTGGCGCAAGTGGCAATTCTCGAAGGGCATACCAGGGACGCTATGGAATCACACCCTGGGTGCGAGCCTGTACTATGGCTGCACGAGTTTCGACTTCTACCCGCGGGATGGCGACTTCAGCATCTGGGACAAGATCAGCGAAGCGCGGGATACAGGGAAGGTGGACGAGGACTTCGTTAAACGCTGGATTGACGGCTACGGTGTGAAGCCCGGCTCCGATGAATGGAAGTACTTCGACGCGCACATCCGCTATACGTTCCGGGTCATCCCTTCGGTGCTCCGCAAGGACAACACCTTTCTCGTTCCCTACACCAACCCCCGCGGCATTGGCTTCCATGCGAAGGAGTGGCCGACCTTCCAGGACGAGTGGGTCAACTACGCCTACTTCAACCGCGAGAAGTCGGGCGGGCTTGCCTATGAGATCACGCCA
This sequence comes from Armatimonadota bacterium, assembly GCA_016199605.1. Classification (GTDB taxonomy): domain Bacteria; phylum Armatimonadota; class Abditibacteriia; order CG2-30-59-28; family CG2-30-59-28; genus JACQGJ01. Next base: position 1,051 of record JACQGJ010000025.1, read on the forward strand.
ACTCGCAGCTTCCAGGATTGCGCTCTCTGGTACTACAAGAAGATGATGACGTGCTTCGACGGCATCTATTGGGATAACATCTATATGGCGGGAAACGCCGACACCGTCGTTGGCAACGCATGGGTTGACGACGCCGGACGCAATCATCCCGGCATGGGACTCTTCGCCATGCGGGATCTCATCAAGCGGACCGCGATCATGTTCTATGAACAAGGCAGGCCGGGGCAATTCATCCCGCACATGACCAACACGAATATCGTTCCCATTCTCTCCTTCGCCAATGTGAACCTCGACTGGGAGTGGCAATACGGCCAGCGCGATTTCCAAGACCGGTTCACGCCCGACTTGACCGTTGCCGAAACCATCGGTCGGCAGATTGGCAACGTGCCGTTGATCCTTGCCGGTGGATGGTACGACTCGGCAGCGCCGGACTGGGCGCGCGTCATGCGAACTCGTCTCGGCGTCTGCCTCGTCCATGAGATCCGCGTCTGGGACTGGCAACCCGCGTTCGAGGCGGAGCTGCTCAAGAAGCTCTACGACTTCGGCTACGGCGAGAAAGACTGCCGCGTTTTCAACTACTGGAATGAAGGAAATCCGGTGAAGGTCGAAGGCATCAACGCGAAGACGATTGCCATGAGTCGCGGCGGCAAAGCAGTTGTCGTGGTAACAGATTACGGCGAGGGAGGCGATGCGAAGGTGACGCTCGACTTGAAGGCCCTGGGAATGTCCTCGGAAGTCGAATCAAAGGACCTCGAAACGGGGGGAGCAATGGAGAAGGTGTCTTCCGGAGTTTTCCGATTCAGTCTGAAGAAGCACGACTACAAGGTGATGGTGGTCGAGTAGCAGACAGCGCGGCCGACAAAATGGACACTGGGCGGTTTACTGTTCCTGCTCACGTTGAACCGTCGCGGTGCTGTCTTGAGCCCACGCTACAACAGCCTCCGCCAAGCGAATTGCTTCCCGATGTTCTTCTTCAGTGACAGGCAGGAAGGGCGCCGGATATCGGGTTCTCACAGCGTACCGGGTCAGCGAGACAGCCTCCCTTACTATCCCCGGGACCGCGACGCCTCCACACTCAAGCTCCGTTCCCAGTTGCCCCAGGTCGTGGGTGTACGAGAAGCTCATGCCCTCGTGTATGAAAACCGCCTTGATGGCCTTTTCGGCTGCCTGTTGTGCCTGGTAGCAGTAGTCCTCCCAGAAAGCCCCCTCCGGCTTGGGCTGTCGCGCCATGATCAAGTTCCCCTTCGCACGTGCCAGCCAATCCGCCGCGCTACCAGGTTCCGGGTCCTCATGGGCTGACATGATACAACTCCTTTCCCTCCGCAAGAGCCGTCTTCAGGATCATATTCGGGTTGTCGCCATGTTTCTGGATATCCGCCTCGGTCACGACCACGACGTCCTTCGAGCAACCCATTCCCCACAGCCCTCGATAGATCTGTTCCGTGGTCTTACCCTCGTGTGTACCGTCAGGAACCACCACGAGCACATCGAGATCGCTGGTTGGCCCCATCTCGGCCCGCGCTGCAGAGCCGAATAGCAGAATGCGCAATGGATGCGCGGTCTCGACAATCCGGCGAACCAACTCGGACAACAACTGTGATTCAGGTTGCATGCCGCATCTCCTTCAATCCCTGTCGCGAAGCATTATAGCACGTTCAGTGCGAGGCACGGCCCCTTGGAAGCGATTCGGGATTTCAACTCCCTTCATGTGAGCATAACCCGGTTGGGTCTGGTCTTTGTCTTGGCGTGGTTCATTGACGATGTTCCATCGCATCAGTTTCCTCTAAGGAGGGTGTTCTGTTATACTGCTGGCAAAGGGAGGTGATTGGCCATGCCTATGACTGTGGACGAGATCTGTTCGGAGGTGAAAGCTCTCCCCACCAACGCCAGAGCGGATATCGTGGACCGAGTGATGGAAATCCTCGTGACGCAAATGGATCCCGAGATTGTGCACGCCCATGCTGCTACCGCTCGGAGGCGCAGAGACGAAGTTCGATCCGGTGCGGTTACGCCCATTCCGGGCAAGCAAGGACTGGCGCGGGTGCGTGAGATCCTTCAATGATGACCTTCCACTTTCATCCCGAGGCCTTGGTGACTCTGTGCCCGCTGGCGCTGCTTGCATGAATCGCTCCTTCTGCGGAGGTGATCACGTTGTCCCAATATCCTGTTCGCAATATTTCTTTCCTGTTGTTCTTGACCCTTGTTTCCCCCGTGCTTGCCCAGACTTCCTGGTCCGATTTCGCCGACCTCGCCAAAGAGGTAGCGCCCCTTGATCCGACACCGATGGGTGAGGGACACCTTGGGCGATTGGAGTCAGGCGCGTGCGCACAGGTAAGGTTTCCGGTTCCGAAAATGAAGCCGCTCGGGTATCGCGTCTGCCTGGGAAATGTTGTCGCCTACAGCGGTCGCGGCACTTCCTACCAGTTGATTCTCCGTCGAGACAACGACAAGGGCACTGTGGTCTACGAAGGACCCGTGATCGCGAAGGGCGACGACTGGAATGCCGATAACCGCAATCCCATTGACCTGCTGAACCAGTTGACCGACAAGGATTACCAGCAGGGATATCTCGATATCTGCATTACCGCCAAAGTCACTGACGACGGATGGACACTCTACCGTCACAACCCGCAGGGACGCGGGATATCCGCTCAGATCGTCGAAGCCACTGAGGAGGTGCGGCGGTCACTCCGGGAAACCGACGAAATGGGCAAGCGCGGCGTGGCCGTGATCCCCATTCCTCAGGCGTTTCATCTCAGCGACGGTAGTCTCACGCTCTCTGCGAACAGCAGGATCGTTCTCATCGGAAAGCCAACCGCCGCAGATCGTTTCGCAGCGAAAGACCTCGCAGACCAGATCAAGGAGAGCACGCAGCTTCAACTCCAAGTCGTTGCGGCTGCGGCGGGCAAAGCCCGAGACATCGTCTTGCGGCGAGTTTCCGTCAGCAGTCTTAAAGATCTACTGGTCAAAGCGAGACGGACAATCCCCGGCGACTGCTCCTTCGATCAAGCCTACAGCCTGACTGTCACCGACCGGGTCGTCGTCACTGCCTCTGGTGAGGCGGGCCTCTTCTACGGTGCTCAAACGGTGGCGCAGATGATTGGTAACGATGCCAGGATACCGAGATGCACTGTCAGCGATTGGCCGGACTATCCGCTGCGGGGGTTGCAGTGGGACGTCGCTCGGGGGCAGACGGTGAAGGTGGACTTCTGGAAGTTTGCCTTGCGGGAGTTTGCTCGCTGCAAGCTGAACGCGATCATGATTTATGG
>JACQGJ010000350.1 GCA_016199605.1 Armatimonadota bacterium
ATCAGGTTCCCCAACTGGTCGTGGGCGATGTTGTCGCCATCGACGTACAGCCCAAAGGAATCGTTGAACGGAGACCCGACCCATTCCGGGTATTCCTCCGATCCAAACACAAACTGAAACGAAATCTGGTTGGTCGTCGCGTCCGTGTCGAACTCCACGCGGAAGATCGTGGCATCGTAGGTGAGGTATCCATTGGACAGACTCGTCAAGATGTCCGCTCCCGGAGCCATGAAGTCGGTGCTCGTCCAGTCGCTCGTGTTTGGACCTTCCCCATACGCCGCCACATCGCCGGAGCTGATGATCATGCCGGGGGAGACTCCGAACAACTTGTCGGTGTTGGTGTAGATGCCGGTCGAAGTCGGGTTGGGAGTGGAATCGGTTTGGACGAGCGGCCCCTGGACGAAGGACGCCGTCACGTTTTGCAGCCGATGGTTGGCGCTCAGCAGGGCCTGGAGCAAGACTGGAATGTCGGTCACCGCCGTCACCGCCAGAGAAGCGTTGACGACGTTCATCGCTTTGGCCTTGACTGCCGACTTAACGGTCAGCTTCCCCGGCTCTTTCGCATAGATCTCGAAGGTCGAGTCGCTCTCATCGTTGACGGCGTCGCTGGACTCGGAGACGATCTTCACCTTGTAGCGGCCTTCCTGGAGCTCCTCAGGGATGGTCCAGTCGTGCTCGCCTTTGCTTGTGAGAGACGTTGCGATCGCTCTGTCGGGAACCCCTTCGCCACACAGCGATAAACTGACCGACGATCCGGGATTGCCCCGTGCCACCCATCGTATTGAGTGCTTCATCCCGCGCTGCCATGTCTCTCCGCCCGTAGGATTGGTCAAGGTCACACTTGCCAGAACCGTCTTCCCTCCCGACAATCCCCCGGCACTGCCCCATGTGAAGGCAGCGATCAGACTGCACCCCAGCACAACTACCAATCCTAACCAACGCGACTCACTCTTCATCTTGTCACCTTCCCTAAATGGATCTTGCGATGTGACTACCGTGCAACTCGGTTTGCAGACCGGTTGCGATTCCGATGTCACCGTAACGAGTCACATTGTACGCAGTATCCAGGGGGGTGTCTTTCGGGGGATCCCTGATTTGCCTATCAGGTCTTCACCTGAGGGGACTCCGACAGTAAAGGGAGGGAACCGACGGGCGGTCGAATTCCCGGTGCCCTCGTGGTCGGGGAGCTCGCATCGGAATGGAGTGAGTCGATCTCATCCGCACCCGCGAAAAGATGGGGTGTCCATTGAGAAGACCCGTGAGGCATCGCTGGACGGCGCGATATTTTCGGCCGTTGGTGCGGGGATCCGTCTTGTTGCTGGTCGAGAATCAGGCTCTGTTGAAGGACTGGTCGCGTCACCCCCTCAGCAGGAAGGTGTTGATGCGATACCTCCGCCCTTTGGCCAAAAGCTCGCGGAGAAAGGCGAGTTAACGCTCATTACGGTTCTGTTTTCACGTCCTTCACGCACCGGAACCCAACGGTGCTGCACCGGTCGAGTCCGGGCCACATCAACAGGAACTTGGCATGGCTCGTGATGGGCTGGGGGCCGCCGGGAACGTACCAGATTGAGCCTTTGGCCTCGAAGTAGGAACCGCCCCGGAGGACGCAGAAGCGGGTATGACCATCGCTGCGTTCGCTCTCCGTCCATTCCCACACGTTGCCGACCATATCATAGCAACCGAAAGGACTGCGACCCTCCGGGTAGGATTTCACCGGCGTCGTGCCCTTTCCCTTATCGTTACAACGCGAGGCATCAAACTCGTTCCCCCATGGCCACTTTCGGCCATCGGTCCCCTGCGCTGCGAAGTGCCACTCGGCTTCAGTCGGCAGCCTCTTTCCTGCCCAACGGGCGTAGGCGCGAGCGTCGTCGAGATCGATGTAAACGACGGGATGATCCGCAAGCTCTGGGGGCATGGGGTCGCTCCGCCAATGCTTGAGGAAGTTCTCGGCATGGGGGGGTCGATAGCCGGTGGACTCGAGGAACCGCTTGAACTCCGAGTTGGTCACCTCGGTCTCGTCGATGAAGAACGGGTGAAGAGTCATCGGACCAATGTCGTGCTCCAAGGCGCCGTTAAATGGGTCGCCCCAGAGAAACTCCGCCCATCGTTCTGGTGGAGTACCGGGATCGGGATAGCAGCCACATTCCCGACGGGGATGAGAGAGTCGCATGGTAAACGTTCCCCCCGGCACGAACACCATCCCCGCCGGCGGGTCTTCCAGGTCCGCGAGCGGCGTAGGCTCCACGGGGAGAGGCTCGATCACTGAGACCGCCACGGAGTGTGCGTCTCCTGTTCGGGCCGTTTCCCTGCCTGCCGTCTCAGCGTGTTGCCGGGACAACAGTCGCTTGAGACCGCTGTTCACGCCGCCGGGGTCCACTGCCGCCACGCAACCCAATCTCTCCAGCGGCCACTTGAGAAACGCGCGGCCGTTCAGTATCTCCGGTTGGATTGGGGCGCCGCTCCAGAGGTCGTAGTAGCGTGTTTCCTTATCATGCGGCACTTCGAGCACGCGTTCCTGCAGCGCACGACCGGTGCGATTGACGAGCGTCCAAACGGTCGCGCCCTTCCCCGGCCACCGGTTCGCGTAGACGCCGTTCACCAAAGTTGGCACGCAGGGGTCCCATGCTCCGCTCGTGAAAAGGCTCGCGAAGGTTCGCAGGATCGGAGCCACCCGTCTCAAGGTCGCGCGGTCTGCGATTCGCCACGGGTTCCATGTGCCAAAGACGTTCTCCCACACGAGAGCGCCGCTGCCGTTGAAAAACGCTGACTCGAGCTCCTCGGCGTGGCTGTGGTTCCAGCGGCGGATCTGGTGTTGTGTGTGGCGGGGCTGCAGCCATTTGAGGTGCAGCAGGGCGGGTTCGGGAAGGGCTTGCAGCCACTGCGCCCAGGAGAGGTTGCACACGGCAAGCTGATCGACGGCAGGATGACCTTCCGGCTCGAAGACAACGCCGCGACGTTTGGCATCGATTGCTCGTCGCAAGGCTGCCGATCCGGCGGACATCGTATCCAGGAACAAGCCATCAGCCTCAACCGCGGCAATCAGGTCTGCCAGCGCCTCCTCGTCGGGTTTGCCCTCCCGGCGGGTGCCGGTGTCCCAGGGGTTGTAGTCGAGGAATATCTTGACTCCGCGAGCATGAGCCTGCCGCACCAGTCTTCGCACACCCCTGAGACCTCCTGGCAAATCCCGGTAGAAGTCGAGCTGATTACGCTCATCCACACCGATGCGAGGATACGCCTGCCACAGGACGAGGGCATCGTACCCTCCAAACTCCCGCGTTCCCTCGTCGAGGAATTCCTTCAGACGGTACCTCCCCCTAACTCGGTCGTAGAACGAATCGTCGTAGAGGAAGGTGAAGTGGCACACGAAATCGCGGGAGGACCATCGAAGATCGCTACGTCGGTAGATGGTGTCATCGAGCGCCGTTGATTGGGGCAGCGTGCCCCTGAGAGAATCGACTCTTGCCCGTTGCTCGTCGCTCAGGAGGACGCGGAGGGATCGCAGTTCCATCCGTCCCGGTGTGGGATCGTGAGTCGCATCCATCCCGACGATGAGGCGCGGCCATACTGTCGCCGGGTCGAATTCCGGCACGCGGACAGTATGCTGAAGCGTTTGCCTGTCGCCATCTTCTCGGAAGGAAAGGGTTGCCCGGACCGTAGACCATCCCACCCAGTGGTTGGTTTGCCGGTCCTGCCAGTCAAAGGCAAAGCAGAGAGTGTGGTTGCCGGAAAGCGGTCGAGCCGTTGCCTCAACAGTCAGAGAATCTCCAGGACGCAGCGCAAGAGCGCGGCTCCAGTCCAAGTCCATTCGTACCCAGGCGCGTACTCCACGGAAGTCGAGGAGAACGGCGTCGGGTTCCGCATTTTCGCGGGTGGTTTTGCGATACGCGTGCAACGCCCGAAGCCATTCCTCCCGCTTCCCCGGTTCCGGTCCGGCGATGTAGTGCGCATTCATGCGCAGTCCCTTCGCCTCCGACGAGGGCCGCCACCACCGGGCGTCGTCCCCATCGGGTACCCAGGTCTTTCGTCCGAAGGGGATGGAGGAATCAATCGCAGAGGCACGGAGAGCGAAGAGCAACAGGACCAAGAAAGACAGTCGAGTCATGACAACCCTCGGTACAGGTAGAGAAAGTGACTACCCGCCCGGCAACCACTGTGGAAAGCGTTCCCTCAGGGCCGAGGCATAGCGCTCGAAAGTCTGCTCTGAGTTCGACTCATAGGGCGGTAGCAACCTCAGGGGGAAACCTGGATCGTAGAAGCGCACGAACACCTTATCGTATGCCCCATCGATCAACTCCCGGCTTTCGGCGGCCTTGAACAACTCCCGGATGATCTCGAACAGCTCGTGTTGCATGGTCAGCAGTTTCTCAACATCCCGATCCACCCCCGCCTCGAAGAACTCCCACGCCCGCTGGAAGTTGCTGTTGACCAGTGAGATGAGAAGTCCCGGCTCGCCAACCAGGCTGCCAAAGGGAAAGCCCGTCTCACCCATGAAGTG
>JACQGJ010000353.1 GCA_016199605.1 Armatimonadota bacterium
CCTTTACATTCCGTTCCCACCGCTCAACATTCTACGAGGTAGACTCGTCATGGCTGAAAACACCGCATTGTTGTGAGACAGTTGGACTGTCGAACCCGCCCGCCGTGGTAGGTTCGACAGTCCAACTGTCTCACAACAGGGGATTCTCCTCCTTAACGAGTATAGCCGCACGAAACCACGACACGGGACAGGAGAGAGCGAATGTTGACCGCCGGGCAGATTCAGGAGTTCGACAGAGATGGATATCTCAATATCGGCGAGGCGCTGAATGAGGAGGAGCTTGCCGAGCTGACGCGTGAGCTGGACCGCGTCCTGGACAAGGGACCGCACGGATTCGCGGAAAGCGAACCCCAGCCGGTTCTGTTTCGCGACCTCGCAGGCGGGGGAGGCGACTATCAGACGAAGAAACCCGTCTGGCAGATCGTGAACCTCTGGGAGGCGTCCAAATCCTTTGAGCGGCTGATGTATCACCCCGTCCTTGTCAGAGCGATCCACCAGCTCACAGGCTTTGGTGACCTCCAGGTGTGGCACGATCAGGTCCAATACAAACCGCCGCTACAGGGCGGAGCGACCGGCTGGCATCAGGACGCGCCGTTGTGGCCCAGCATCGAACCGATGACCCCGGTCAGCGCGTGGTTGCCTTTCGATGACGCCGAGGAGTCGAATGGCTGCATGTGGATGGTGCCAGGCTCGCACAAGTGGGGCTGCCAGATCGAATACCTGATGACCCAGGGACATCTTCAGAAGCTGCCGGAGTTCACGAGGCTGGAGGGCTTCACTCCACCTGCCGAGGCTGAGCTGCGGGACCTCGTTCCAGTAGCACGCCCGGTGAAACGCGGCGAGGTCCACTTCCACCATTCCCTCACGTGGCACGGGTCACCCCAGAACTTCTCCGAACGGCCCCGACGGGCGATTGCGATCCACTACATGACCAGCGAAGCGCGCTACACGGGCCGCGCTCATCCCATGCAGCAGTTCATTGAAGTGCAGACCGGCGAGCCGATGCTGAAAGCAGGGCCGCACTTTCCGGTTGTTTGCAGGGGAGGGGAGCCGATCTGCCCTCCGACTGCCATCAGGTGAACATCCACGCGATCTCTCCGTAGGACGACTCCCGGTCCTCCTCCACCTCCGACATCGTCCCCGTGCGTGTGCCGCCGGAATCCACCGTGACTTCGAGAGTCCTCCACCGGTAATCTCCGCGTTGGTATGCGAAGGTTTCGCCGTCATCATCGAAGAGATCGAGCCGCCCCGGAGCGTTGCCGTAGTGGCGAACTTCGAGGGGAACGCGTTCTCCTTTGCGAGGCGCATGAGGCAGGGGCGGCATCATGGGGATAAGGCCACCCTCGCGGACGAAGACAGGCATCGTTTCGAGTCCGGGGAAGACGCGAATTGTCCCTCCACCCTCAAACCTCTTGCCGGTCTCGAAGTCAAACCAGACTCCTTCCGGCAGGCAGACCTCGCGTGAAGTCTCACCGGCGAACATCGGGGCGACCAGCATCGAGTCGCCTGCCATGTATTGATCGTCGAGGTCACAAGCGGGAACCTCCAACGCCATCGCACGGAACGGCGGCACGCCCTCGAAGTAGTACCGAGCGAAAGCGGAGTAGAAGTAGGGCATCAGTCGCATACGAAGTTTGAGATACTTCCGGACGATCGGCTCTACGTCGGGAAACGACCAGGGCATCGTCGAGGTGGACCAGGCGTTCAGCATGGCGAGAGGCGAGAAGCAGACGACCTGCATCCGTCGCACCCACTCCTCCGCGGTTGCGGCAGACCGCACCTCGGGAGTCCAGAGCAATCCGCTGAAACTCGAGTTGCACAACGCCCGGACAAACTCGCGGTGGTCGTAGAGGTCGGAGTAGAGGACATAGGGGAAACTGCACGCCCCGGCGTTCGAGGCGCGCACCAACCCCCAGGTTCGCCGATCATGCTTGCGAAAGATTTCCGTTGTCATCTTCTGAAGGAGCAGGCCATAGACCTGGCGCATCTGCTCTCCGTCGTGACCGGAGGGGAACGTCGCATGGGCCGGGAACATCCAGGAGCAACCGGTCAGCTCGCTGCCGTCGCACTCGTCAATCTTGTAGCCTGAGACCCCGGCCGCCAGATGAGTGCCTTCGTGTTGAGCCTTCAGAATCTCCCGGGCTTCGGGCAAGGTGTAGTCCGGGACAAGTCCTCCCCAGACCGTGTGTGATCCAGACAAGGGTTCCAGCTCGGCATGGATCTTCGCTTCGGGCGAAACGTAAGCGTGCTCCCAGAGGTTGATGTGAAACCCCTCCGCTGCCATCTTTTCTGCAAATCTCGGGGGATCAGGAAACCGGTCCTCAGCCCATTCGTACGAACAGGGATAACTCTTGCTGTGCCATCCGGGTTCGAGACCGATCACGTCGCAGGGGAAGTCCCGATTGCGATACTCCATCGACTCCGCATGGACCTGCTCGTGGTTGTATTGGAGGCTAACCCGGTGCCAGAAGCCCAGCCCCCACCGCGGCGGAATCACGCCGCCGCCGCAAAACAGGTTGTAACGGCGCACCACCTCCAGTGGCGTTGGACCGGCAAAGACGAAGACCTCGACACCCTCGCCCGGCACGACGATTTCCACCGCGTCGGACGTCGGCGTCGGCTCCCAATCCGGATCCCGGCCACGATCTTTGAGCGCCGGCGGGTTGGGAGTATCACGCCGGACACACGAGCCGCAGTAGATCGTCACGATCCTCGCAGTGTCCACCAGCACGCCGTAGCCGCGGCTCGAAACGTAGAACGGAACCGGTGCGTGAGTCTCACCGGTGTCCTGCCGGGGGTCGCTGTTTACTCGGAGGTACCGCGTACGTCCGCGATGGTTTACTTTCAGGAACTGCAGCCCCAGACCGAAGATCGCCTCCTCGGAGTCGAGAGGGATGCGGATCACCGTCCTTGATGAGACGGACTCGGTGGTGATGGTGCGAGGGTCAAGGGGGAACTCCCCCTCCCCCATTTCCCTCAAGGCTGCAAGCCGCGGTGTCGCACCAGCGACTTTGAGTGGGGTGAGGTCCTCCGGTTTGCCCACAACAGTGGACCAGATTCCGGGGGCCTGGTTGATCCATTCCGGCGTTTCCATTGAAGTCAGTCCCCTTTCTCTGAGTCGAGGATTTCATCTCTCCCTCACAACCATACTCGTTACGGGCGGGAACGCACCTTTCCCTCTCACCCCTCGAACTGCGGGTTCGCACCCTCTCGCCGGGGGCAGGAGTGCCCTGGGGGGCAGGAACCCTCGAATGTTAGCTCAGACTACCCACGTATACTCGTTAAGGTTGAAAACACCACATTGTTGTGAGACAGTTGGACTGTCGAACCTACCACGGCG
>JACQGJ010000370.1 GCA_016199605.1 Armatimonadota bacterium
CAAGATGCCACTTGCCCACCATGCCGGTGGCGTAGCCGATTGACTTGAGCCGTTCAGGAAGCACCGTCTCGGTAGGGGGCAAACCAAAATCAGGATTGTCCTGCCCCTGGGGACCCGGGTTGAACTCATGGCCGAAGCGCTGCTGATACCGGCCCGTCAGCATCCCGGCACGCGTCGGACTGCACACCGGGCAGGAAACGTAGCCATCGGTAAACCGAACACCGTTTTGCACGATTGAGTCGATGTTGGGGGTGGGAATGTCGTTGCCTCCATAAGCGCCCAGCTCGGCGTAGCCAAGATCATCGGCAACGATGAGGAGGATGTTAGGCTTCCCCCGGCTAAAGTCCTTGGACTTTGACCGTCCTTCAGCGGCCTTCGCGGCCTCTACGACCTCCGGGAGGTCCGCCAGAAACGCGGAGGTAGCGACGTAACTCAAAGATTCTCTGATGAAATCTCTTCGGTTCATTGTGATGATCTCCCAGCCATACAGTCCTGTCAACGACTGTCAGACGCAGAGGCCCCCAGCGAGTTCACTGTCGCCCATGCGACGTACCTCCGCAACCAGGAACCACGATCATGAGAGAGCGGACTCGATATTCAGCCAATCTCGCGTAGCTGGCTCAAGCTCCCATCGCCAGAGCGACGGCGCCGCGGACGCCGGCTTCATATCCCAGGAGAGCGGGAACCACACGGACGCCGACCGCTTGCGGGAGGATGTACTTCGCCAGCAGTTCATTGAGGGGCTTGAAGAGCAGGTCGCCGGTTTCCGAGAGCCCGCCCCCGAGAACGACAAGCTCCGGATTGAGGAGACTCACTGCTGCGCCGAGGCCCCGCGCCAGATAGTCCGCGGTTTCAGTGATGAGACTTTTCGCGTTCGGGTCGTCCGCCCCAGCTTTCTCGAAGATGGCCCGGGAGGAAAGATCCTCGGGTTCTCCTGAGCCAAATCGCTCCCGGTATCGTCGTGCAATGCTCAGACCACTGGCGAAGGACTCCAGGCAACCGGTGCGACCACACGTACAGACAGGTCCCTTCGGGTCAATCGTCATGTGGCCGATCTCTCCTGCCAGATTCCGTTCCCCTCTCACCAACTGGCCGTTGGCGATCACCCCTCCGCCGATCCCCGTTCCGACGTTCACATAGACCATGTCGCAGCAACCGGCGCCAGCGCCGAACTTCCATTCGCCCAGAGCGCCCACGTTCGCATCATTATCGAGAACAGTCGGGGTTCCGAACCATTCCTCGAAGAGATCTCGCAGTGGCACGCCTTCCCACCCGGGAACGTGGTGGGAGAGAAGCGTGCGCCCCGTCCTGATATCCACCGGCCCGCCAAAGCTGATTCCGATCGCCTTGACCGGCGACCCGGAGGCGGAGGCCTTTGCGAGCAGGGAGACGACCTCCTGACGAAGCGACTCCAATTCCGCCTGAGCGCCCGCATGTCGGTCAGTCTCATGCTGGACGCGGTGGAGGACCTCGCCTTCCGCGTCGGCGAGGATGAAAGTATGTCGTGTTCCGCCTTTGTCGATGCCCAGGTACATGGTAGGTGGTCAATCGCTGAAAGTGAAGGATAGAGGCGTCGGCTGGAATTGGTCGCCAGACTCACGGAATCGCTGAAGCACTTGCGCCCGACTGGCCGTGCCGGTCACGCCGATCTGCTGCACCGTGATGGAGGCGACGAGATTACCGATCATGGCGGCTTCAAGGGGAGTCGCGCCACTGCACAGCGACAGGGCGATGCCAGCCATCACGCTGTCGCCTGCGCCCACGATATCAATGGGTCCGGTTTGCCGGAGAGTTGGAAGGTAAATCACAGTGCCCTCCTCAACGGCCAGGATCCCTTGTTCAGACAAGGTGACGAAACAGGGCCGCCCGTTTTGCCGCTGCAACTCCACGGCGAGTCGCGCCGCCTCTCCAGCCTCCACGGATTCTGAGTCGTCGCCGTGAATCGCCCGGTAAGCCTCGAACTTGTTGGGCTTCAGCGAGAGATTCGTGAACTCACCGATTCGGTTCCGCGAGTCGGCGATGAAGACGGTATCCGGAAGCTCCCGGGAGATCAGTGACAACTCTTTTCTGACGGCATCGGTGATCACGCCGAAGTTCCGTTCCTGCACCTGATCGCTCACGATCACGGCAGTCATCTGGGAACACACGCTTCGAAGGCTTTGGATAATTTGCCTTTCGGCCTCTTGCGGACAAGGGCGACGGTTCTTGATGTCGAGGCGGTTCATCTCGCGCTCTTCTCCACTTTCGCGGAGCATCGGCTTGGTGTAGGTCGGTGTGAAGCGCCCCGGTGACTCCACCAACAATTCCGTCCGGACTCCAGCGCTGTTGAGACCCTCCTTCAACTCAAAACCCTCTCCATCGATCCCGATCATCCCCAGCGCATGGACCGAGCCGGCGTCGAGAGCTCTCAGGTTTGAGGTAACGGTTCCGGCAGCGCCTGGGAAGAGCCGCTTCTCAACAACCTGGTAGGCCTCAAGCCCGGTCTCAATGGAGACCTCAGTGAGGGCAGCCTCCAACACGAGATACTTGTCGAGAAAGTAGTCTCCCACGACAAGCACGCGCGCCTGGGCGACGCGATCAAGGATTTCTTGGAGTCGGTGTTCTGTCATCGATCAATCCATGATCTCCCGCGCCAACAGGCTGTGAAGTGAGGGCAACGTCTCAGTATGATCTCCACGGATGTAGAAGCTCTCTCCGCCGTCCTGAACGGTGCGAAGGAGGATCGTTTTGAACGGACGGTAGTAGTAGCGAGGATCCGCCTTGGAGGCCTCCGTCTTCAGCTCCTCGCCGAGATCAATGAGATCGAACACCGCAGTTGCGAAGTGGCAGATCTGTCGACCTTCCTGTCGGGCGACGTTGCGAGCCATCGACAGGGCTTTCAGGTATACCTCGGGGCCCATCACCGCCGATCCGAAGTTCAGGAACGCTCCACCCTCGAGCTGCGAGACCGAGTGAGTGAAGATCAGGAAATCGGTGTAGGAGGCCTCGCCAAGCGCCGCGGCGTCACAGTTGGGGTGCTGGTGGATGATGTCGTATCCGATTCCGATGTGTACTGTTACCGGAACCCCAAGCCTTGCTCCCGCGGCAAGGATGCTGACCTCCGAGTGAGGGAGAGAATGGTCAAGGATGTGCCTGCCGATGCTCTCGCCGTAGCCGAGTCCGCACGCTACGCCCTCCTTGACGATGTCGTTGATTTGACCGGTTTCCCGCCAAAGGCCGAAATGACCGGTCCGGATGTAGCGGGAAACGCGTTCCGTGGTCCC
>JACQGJ010000371.1 GCA_016199605.1 Armatimonadota bacterium
GTGTAGTCTCCCGTGAATTTCTTGCTGTAGACCATCGTGGTGAGCGTATCCTCCAGCGACGATCGCTTCGCCGGGTCCGCGGGAGTCACGTTCTCGATGCACGTGTCCCGCTGAATCCATTTGCCCGGATGTTGGACCGTCGGGTTCCGGGCGATGACCCAGGCGGTCGGATTCCACTTGTCCTTGGCAAGCGAGACGGAGAGTAACGCTTCGCCGGCGATGGCGACCTCCGCCCAACATGTCAGAAGCACGCCACAACAAACTGTATTCATCCACGTTCTTTTCATCATACACCTCGGTTTCTGATCTGAGCCGCCGTTGATTCACACCCACCGCACTTGATTGCACGCAGCCACTCCCGCTCGTACATGCCCATGCCCTTGGAATCTCCTGCTCCTCGCGGACTTCTCCGAACATGAGCCAGTAGATCACAACCGTCAACATCTTTATCAATGTCTTCGTCTTACTTCGCCAGCGACATACAGATCACCCCACACGCCCGCAATCGTGTTGACGTCCACGGCTGAACGTAGTCCTGAAATCTGCCTGTCCACATTTTGGATCTCTTCTCCTACGTGTTGGATCGCTTGGGTTTGCGCTACAAAACCGCTTTCGACAACTCGGGTTAGCTCGCCAATCTGCGATCGCATCTGAGAGTTCAAGGCTGTAATGGAGTGGTGTAGGTCGCTTAATGCTTCGCGAGTCTTCTTCTGTTCCCAGATTTGAGTGCATACAGGATTATGATCCGCGGCGTCGAAGAGTTCCTGGAGCTTGATTTCGCAGTGTTGCGGGACACCAAGTTTGTCTGGATCAACCTCCAGCTTGGGAAAAGTGTGCTTCCGTCCCTGAAGCAGTTGGTAGTAACTGGATGCAAGATCAACAATCTTCCCGACGGCTGCATGATAGGCATTCAATGCCCCCGTGATCTGGCCAATGGTGTCATAGCAGCGTCCGTAAGCCTGATTTTGGAATTCATGCCATGCTCTGGATATCGCAGTATCAATCGGTGAGAGATACGAGGGAAGAGCAAGTTGTGCCACTGTCAACTCGTCAATAATCGTCTGGCAAGTGCGTGTCAGTTCATTCGCTTCAATGATGGATTTCTGCTTGAGGTCGTTAACCAACTTACCCTTCTTTCGATTTGACAATTCCGTGGCAACGGGACGGGTCATGTAGAATGTCAAGAAACCACTCACCCCTCCTACCAACAAAGCAACGGTAGCAATCAGGGGACCTTGGAAATCGAATACACACGTTGTGAAACTAGCCGACAAGATCATCGCGACACCAGAGACGAGTATGGTTACCAACGATAGAGCCGGCAGCAGATCAGTTGGCGCCGGGTCGTTAGAGACTGGGTTCGGGAGCACCTTTAGTCCGATTTCTTGTCGCGGTCGCGGGTCAGTTTGATGAGAATGGTCGGTAGGTGTCTGCGAACCTTGCTGTGCCATTCCAAGTAAGCCCCCACAAAATGCACACACGAATTCGCTTTCATAGATCTCACGACGACAGTCCGGGCAAGACACCTTCTTCATAACGACACCTTATTGCGATTGCTGGCAGTGTCATCCGAGCAGACCCGAAACGCTTGGTAGACATTTCCTTGCGCTCCCGTGTAGTTCCAGTCGGAGCCCAGATCGACGGGTTTGCATATCAATCTCCATGCTGTGTGCAAGTGCCGGATAACGGTTTCTCCCATTAGGATTTCGCCGGGCTTGGCTATTGCTCCAAGCTTCGCTGCCAAGCTGACAACGTATCCTATAATGTCCCTGTGTCTCTTCGTGTCAGGGCTGCCAATAGTCGCGACGTAAGCTTCCCCAGAATCAAGTCCTATCCTGACGTCAACGTTAGGAAAACCTCGCTCTCGAAGGATCGGTTTCAGTGCATCGTGCACCAGGCTTTGCATAGTAAGAGCACAGTCTATAGCGAGGTCGTGTTTCGTTATGAACATTGGCTCAGGGAAATAGGCGATAACACCATCCCCTCCATACTTGAGCACATGTCCGCGGAATCTGGGAACAACCTCACTCAACTCATACAAAACGGTTGAGATCAACCTCAGGTAGGCTTCAGGGTCCATCCGGGCTGCAAGTTTCGTGGAATCGACGATATCAACTGAGATGATTACAAATCCAAGCTTGTCTGTTTCCAGAGATTGCAGAAACGACTCCGACTGATCTTGTAGCGGTGGAAGCGAGATTTGGACCTCATCCAACATGTGGGCTATTGGGATTTGGCGAGAGCGCAAATAGGTTTGCAGATCACTTATGGTTGGCCCCTCATAGTAGAGCTTCGCTCCGTTGAACACCTCGCTAAACTCCACGAAAGTTTGCTCTGGAAAATGAGTATCATCCAGCCTATCGTACAAGAAACGCTGCCCATCCATCTCTCTCCACTCGTAGCGACGCGAATCGGGTTGCACCAGGGCCTTGAACTTCCCACTTTCCCGGTCGTACGAAACGATAACGACCTCGAAGTCAAATCTCAGTGAATCGTCTCTATCAACCATTGTCCGCGCTCCTCGCGTAATCCCACGGGTTCAACACATGCACTCCCGTGGCCGCTATGTGGCGGACGTTGCGAGTGACGAAGGTGAGGTGATGAATCAGGGCAGTGGCGGCAAGGAGCCCGTCCACAGCCGGCAAGGGATAACCCGACAATTCTCTGTCGGCGGAGATTTTGCCCCCATTGGTTCGCGATCTCCTGCGTGACCGGAATGATGCGCCCGGAGAATCGGGACATCAGATCTTGTTCAACCCACATCAACAACCTCCGCTTCATTGCTGCTTCCAGTTGCCAAACGTTGCTCCTCCGCACTTAACACTCCAGGTTAGTCAACCGAGGGCTACTTCGTCTCTCCGGGTGTGACCGGCCCGTTGAACTGTTTGTCGCCTTCTCCATCGTTTCACCAAGGCGCGATGCCGCTCGGTGCCATTCTCCCCAAGCTCGGGCGCGAGCTCATGAGTACCCCACCATTCCCGTTCCTCATCCTCCGAGGCGAATTCTGGTATGTCGTCTACAGAGCGCAAAATGGTCCGCTCGTTGTGATCAGAAGGTTTCATTGGCTCATCACCTCATTTCTCACTTTCTCTGATAGCGTTTTCTTTCGGATGGTGTCATCTCCACGGCACTGATGGGGCGAATGAGTTCATTGCCGAGCCGGTCCGGTCTCAGCGTGTAAACCACGCGCAGGTACTTTCCCGATGTGGGGGCGCGGCCGAGAAGTATTGAACGCCCTTCACCGCGCACCTGCTCGTAGTCTGTGACTTGGGCCATTGGATCAAGACAGGTTTCTTCGATCTCCCAGTCCTGGACTCCATGCGCCAGGTTCTTGCCGATATTCCCATCGTCCCAGTCAAACAATTCCTCCAAACCATCCTCCTCAGCCGGGCCAGTCACAGACATGGACATCAACGACTGAGCTCGGTGTGCCGACGCCAAGAGTTTAACCCTCGTAGCGGTCACGAGTCAACGGCGGTGCTATCGACTGTCGGTGCTACCGACTTACAGCGAGTCTGATATCCCCATGCATCCCCGACGCCAATTCCCGAACCTTGATCGTCCACGTTCCCGCTGCGTCGTTTGCTGCAAGGTCAAGGCGAATCGAGACCCTCCCGTCCTTCCCTCCGTAGTATCCGCTGCCTTCAGCCACTCGTCCCTGGGGATCGAAGATTTCGACTTGTACGGGAACGACCGCGTTCAGCGCAGTGCCTTTGCCGTCCACGACTGAGACGATCGCGTTCACAGGACTTCCACGCTTTGCTTTGGTCGGGGCTTCGATTTGGACGCCTGCTATCTTCTTGCTGGTTATCATGTAGACGCGACCATCGCCCGGTCCGAAGCTGGCGTCGAGTTGCATCGCGTTGCCGGAGGTCTTCACCAACACGGCTTTGTGGGTGACGAGGTCGTAGATGTACCCGCCCTTGCGTTGGACGGATATCTTCGCTGAATTGGGCAAGCCCTTCTCCATGACCTTTCCGTGGTGTCCCACATACTCACCGAAGGTGCGCTTGTCATTGAGTGCGAACAGGTAGTCTGTATCGCGATACTGTCGGAAGCGAATGACGATATCGGGATTGGTTGCGTCGCCGTAGCGCGTGTAGAACGCGTCAAGTTGCTGGCGGAGGTCAGCGGCTTTAGCCTGCAAGGCCGTTTTGTCCTCGTCGGCTTTGCCGGTGCGTTTGTAGCTGGGGAGCACGATGTCGGGGATGATGGCAGGGCAGAGGTTCTCATCCGCCACGACGATACCGCCGCGTTTCTGGAAGTCCTTGATCTTGCGGACAACGCTCTCGGTAAGCACATCGCAATTGGGCATTACAAGCACACGATAGTTGTCCAGTCCATCACGCACTACCGTCTCATCGAAGAGAATCTTCGGCTGCAGGTGCGCCCATTGCAGGATGAGGTGCATACTGGACTCCCATGACTCGCTCCAGCCGTAAGACCCGCGTCCGGCGAACATCTGTGAGGTGAAGCTCTCCAGCATCGCCACGTCAGTCTTTCGATCCGGGACTTGAAGCAACGTTGGCCCGAGGGGACGAACGACGTCACGCGTCAACTCGGTGAGGACTTCCTGTGTCTGCGGATGGGTGAAGACGTAACCGGTCGTGCTCCCCGTGTCTACCAGCGACTGCCAGCCGTGATACATGATGCCGCGGATGGGTCGGGAGATTTTCGACCAGAAGGCTTCCCGCAGATGGTCGGGGGCGATGGTGATGAATGGCGCTTCTGGTTGCTCCTTCTCCCACTGAGCGCGCTTCGCTTCGTCCTTCGGCATGTCCGGGATGGGCGCCGTGCCGGAGCGATACCATATAATCTGCGTCATCTTCATGACCTTCTGCCCCGGCTTCCCCTCCGCCATGGCGAATAATTCGTCGGTCGCCTGCCCGATCTTGATGGGGTCGGGGTAGGAGTAAGTCCATTGGGAAATCACGTCTACGTCTCCACCGCTGCCCCATAGGTCCGGCACACGCACCGCCGGGTCGAAGAAGGTCCAAAGGTCTTTGCGCCCAGTGGACTTCAGCCCCCGGTGAACCTCCGAGTGCAGCGGGTTCCAGCCGTCGCCATCCTTCCAGAACCAACGGTAGAAGGTGAGGATGCGATCATCATCACGTACGACGCGGTTCGCCCGGAAGTTCTTAATGCGCTTGTAACTCAATCCATTCTTCCCCGCCACTTCGTCGGGAATATCGTAGCCCGCAAACCGGCGGAAAGCCTGCCGATCGTGATCGTGGAAGCAGAGGTCGCAGGCGTCTCTCACCTCGGAGTGGATCAACGCTCCGTTGAGGGCCGGATAGTTGCCAAAGGTCTGCGCCACCGACGCGCCAATGTTGTAGCAGAACTCCCGCACTTCTGGGAAGTTCCCGCACACGTTGTCGTGCAAGCGCGCGGTGCCTCCACGGTCCACGCGGTTGAACTTCTCCTTGCGCTTCTCATCGCCGGTTACCCAGGTTCCCGGATGGACGTAGACCGCGCCGGAGAGCCCCTCCTTGAGCAAATCGTCAAGCATCTTTCCCTGTTGCTCGATCTGGTCGGGGGGCATGGCCTCCGTCGGTTTCCCCGCGTCCCACACCTTGCCCTCGTACACCAGGCCGATCAAATGGTGTGTAAAACCGATCTTCTGCAGATGCTCAATATCGCCGCCGCCCCACATCACCACGGGCATCTGGTTGGGGAGTGGACGCGGGACGATTATGATGGGGATATCCTTTTCCACATTGAGTTTCTTTCCTCCGGCGGAGGCCGACGCGATCACTTTCACCGTGTAACTGTCCGGGCGTACGGAGGTATCAACGGGAACCGGGATCGCGTGTTCCTGGTTGGGGACAAGGTTGGGAAGTCGCACGGTTTTCCTGCTACTCCCTACGAGTACTTGAGCGCTCCCTCCGGTCAAAGGCGTGTTGCTTTCATTGGAGATGACCACCGGCACGATTGCGTTCTTCTCCATGCGGACGAAGACCGTGCGTCCCCGTCCCACGCTGGCGGACAGCCCTCCGGTGAAGTGCGGAACGATTCCCTTCGAGATGCGAACCTGGGCTATGTGGCCGGGAAACCCGTTGTGCGTGCTGCCATACCGGTCGCCGATGGCGAGGTCATATCCCCCCGGGGTGACCGGACCGCGTCCTTCGAGGAGCACCTTGTTGGCGAGTTTGCCGTTGATGAAGAAGCGACACATCCCCGCGCCGTCGTAGGTGAACGCCACGTGCAACCACTTCCCCGGCTCGACATCCATCTCGGGACCATTGACGAAGTCTGAATTCCTGCCGAAGCCGAGGGAAGCCATCAGCCTGCGGCGGTTCTGGCTGGTGCGGGGCATGTAGAGACAGTAGTCCCAGTTCGCCTCCGGGAGGTCTTTGACGTAGTGGAAGTACTTCTTGTCCAGCAGAAAGACATTGCTGTATTTGTCCATCTCCGGCTTCGCCATGAACCATGCTTCAAGTGTAAATGCTCCGGCAGGTGACAAGTCATCGCCGTCTTTGGAAATCACGCCCTGCGCCTTGTCATTATCCGAGTCCGCGGGGAACGACTCCAGAGCGCCGCCGAAGGGGCCTTCCGTCACAAACCTCGCCTGACCCCGCAGCGTCAAATCATGCCCATGCCCCGAGTTATCCTTCGTCTCCTGCCCTGGCTGGAACTGCCAGAGGGCGATGACGTTGTCCCCCGTCGCCTCCGCGCCGGTGTAGAGCTTCTGCCAGGGCTGAGACTCTGCATCCGCTGACATCACAGGGATTTCCCATCCCAGCAGGAAGCATAGAATGAGGGTCCCTGTCACCCCATGCCGAGTGTTAGCAAAGGTTCGACCTGTAGGGCCGGACGGTTTTGAATGTCCTTTGGGCTCAGGTATAGTAGTTTTCAAGTTGTCACCTCGTCATGATTCAGTAGAGAAAAGCGAACCACGATGTTCCATCAATCCCCTCCGCGTATGTGTGGTGTCACACCGTTGACTTGCCCTGGGTTGCAGAGTATTATAACGGCGAAACTGCTTTCGCACGAGGATCCAGATATGAGCACAACGCTTTCTGTGCAAGAAGCCAAGTCCCATTTGACTGAGCTCGTGGCGCGGGCTGCTGAGAGTGCAGAGCCGTGCTACATTGCGCACAACGGCGAGCCGGTTGCCGTCCTTGTCGGGCTCCGGGAATGGCAGCGCAGAGGCAAACGAGATGTCGACACGGTGGCTCCTCGCGACCCGGAGCAAGAAAAGCGAATCAGGGCTTATCAACGGAGACTTCGGCAATTGGGGCCCACCTACTGGCTACCTGCTTCAGAGCAAGCGCGGCTGAAAGAACTTGTTGACAGAGAAGATGCCGATTCACCCCTCACCCTCGCTGAGCGTAAAGAACTGCGCCTCCTGCTCAAACGCCACGAGCAGTTGATGGTCAAACGGGCCTCGGCCATGCAGGCCAAGCGATGACTCATGCCAGTCGTCGCCTCGTCGAGCGACTTCGCGCGCGCGCCCATGGGTGCTGTGAGTATTGCCGGTCACAAGAACGGGTCGCGGGTGAGGTGTTTACTGTTGACCATGTGGTGCCTCGCGCCAAGGGCGGCAGTGATGATCTTGATAACCTGGCGCTGTGCTGCTACGTCTGCAACCCACTGAAGGGCGACAAAACCGAAGCCCTCGACCCCAAATCTCGGATAGCCGTTCCTCTCTTTAGCCCTCGCGCCCAGCGTTGGGCCGATCACTTCAAATGGAGCGACGACGGCCTGCTCGTCGTAGGCACAACGCCAGTGGGCCGCGCAACCGTCGAAGCCCTCAGGTGTGCATTATCCAAAATGAGGTTTGGCTACTGTAGTGAACGGTCGCCGTGCCGTTCACTACGTTGGACGTCAGGGGCCACATCAGAATAGGTAATGCACACAGCCCTCAGATTGAATCGCACCAGCCTGGTCCTCGCGAGGGAAACGTGGGTCCAGTGGGGAGTGCATCCTCCGGAGCACGAGTAAAGTCGGGAATAGCCGCCCCAAACGACTCGTCTTTCACAAACCTCGCCTGACCTCGCAGCGTCAAATCATGCCCATGCCCCGAGTTGTCCTTGGTCTCCTGCCCTGGTTGGAATTGCCAGAGGGCGATGACGTTGTCCCCCGTCGCCTCCGCGCCGGTGTAGAGCTTCTGCCAGGGCTGAGACTCTGCATCCGCTGACATCACAGGGCTTGCTCTCCCCAGCAGGAAGGACAGAGCAAGGGTTGGTGAGATAATTCGCAGGTATCGCATGGTTGCTCCTTCTCTGGTATCGCTGGACTTCGATCAACGCTCAGCACGAGGCTCCCCCGGAGGCGAGGTCTTCCACTCGTTGACCTTCACCCACGGAGAGTAGCGGCTGCGCAGCCGCTGCGGCGCCGCGACACTGGAGATGAAGTCCTCAACCGTCTCCAGCTTCCGCCTCCTGGCCAGTCGGGGCCAGTATAGGTGCAGGTTGGTGCAGACGTGGCTGTTGCAGGTGTAGAGGTTCCCCTCGTGATCCACCGCAAGCACGACATCGGCCACCTTCAGATTATGCGAAGAGCTACTGGTAAAGTAGATCCACTCGTTTCCCTTCAGTTTGATCCATCCCTCAGGGCCTTCCACGTTGACGCTTCCCGTCCCTCTCACCTCGACCACCACCGGCTTGGTGTTCTCCTTGGGTCTGAAGCGCAGCAGGACGGGGATCTGCCCGCGAATCCAATCCTCCCGTCCGTTGAGGAAGAGGTGTCCCTGTCTGCGTTTGGCCACGACCCCAGCGACAACCGCGCAGATTACGAGCATAAGCAACACTGTCCGCTTGTGCATGGACCACGCCTCTTTCTGTTAGCCAGGGGGATGTCGTCTCGGTCCAGGCGCTTCTGTTCGCCCGGGAGGTGCACTCCTGGGCGAGCTCTGCCTCCGCCTCACCGACTGTGCAGACGAGATGACAATGATCGCGATTCCGCCAGTCGGCAGGGCTGTGAGGTCCACACGCCAGGCGCCCACGGTGCGCTTCGCTTCCGCCCTCATTTGCGAACGCGTTCCGTCTTCGGTGAAGACAATCACCTCCGGTCGTCCCACTCCCCCAACCGTGTAGCGGCCGGGCACGCAGGTGATCGTTCGTTCCTTCCCCTTGATCCAGCCGCTGTGCAGTTCTTCTATGGTGATGGGGTAAAGGTTCTTCACTAATTGATATGCCTCGATATCGGTCTCTTTGATGATGGTGTGATAGTAGTAGAAAAGTCCACCTTCCTTGAGTCGCGCGATGACCATCGCCACCAAGTCAGCCCCGCTGTGGAGCTCGGGCGACTCTCCCGGATACCACGACAGGGAAAGACCGATGGGGGCGGCCAGATGACCGCCGTTGATGGGTGAGAAATCAATGTCGTTGATTTCGTAGAACGAGAAGATGGGGAACGACTGCAACTCTTCCCAGACCGGG
Source organism: Armatimonadota bacterium (assembly GCA_016199605.1). Classification (GTDB taxonomy): domain Bacteria; phylum Armatimonadota; class Abditibacteriia; order CG2-30-59-28; family CG2-30-59-28; genus JACQGJ01. The sequence continues at coordinate 9,384 of JACQGJ010000371.1, forward strand.
TAACCGTTGCAGACGACGATGCCACCTCGGTTCACGATGTGCCTGACCAGAGCCTCTTTGGCGGGAGCCTCCAGGATCGGGAGCCGGGCGATTTTGCGTTTCACTGTGTAGTCGTCCGGGTTGATCTCAACCGTTCGGCCGTCCCAGCGATCGTGAGTCTTCTCATTCTCGCAGGGGAAGATGTCGAAATAGATTCCGCCACAACCCGCGTCAAGCGCCCGGTCAATGCCGGCCTTCAGTTTCCTGTAGTAGGCTGTATCGAGCGCCACGTAGGAGCGATAATTGGCCACCGGTTTGCCATAGCTGTATTCGCGGATCTGGGCGAATCTCCCGTCTTCGTTCACGATGAAGCCGTCCGCAGTGGGCCACTTGCCGAGGTCGTCCGGCCATTTTGCGATCTCGACCGTATTCGGCACAGGCTGAATAGATATCTCGAAAGCAGGGATCAACCGCACCTCCGTCGGCAGACCCGCCTCGCGCAGGTGCTTGACCGCAGCGGCAATCTTGTCGCCCCATTGTTCGACAGCGAGATCCGCGCCATCGTAGTAGCAGAACCAGGGGGAAAGGATGCCGATCCCGAAGTGTTGCCGTCGCAGGTAGGCAGAGAGTTCTTCCGGGGTGATCGTCGTGTACGCCCCCTGAAGGTCGTAGAGGAACTTCCCTGACCCGAGTATGGTGCAGTTTGCATCCAGGTCGGCGCGCAAGCGGTTGATGAAGGTGAAGTAGTCGTTTCCCTCCACCGGATACATCCGCCACTTCAGGGCGTATGTCTCTCCGGGCGCTAAACCCAGTTCCCTCGTTCCGAAGAAGGCAGTTCTGCCATTCACCTCCATCTCAAGCTGCGCGCGGAACGGTGTGTCCTGAGCGAACAAACCGAGTGCGGCGGCTTCCTGCCCAATAAAGAGTGTGGGGTTCGACGCGCACCGGGTCGGTGAGACGCGGAACTTGGGGTTGCCGACCTGTCCACCAGCGCGGAGCTTCTTCAGAGCCGCGCCGCTGAGCACGCGGTTACGGACGATGATGCCGAGGACTTCTTTCGTCTTGTTGGTAAAGGCGTCGTGGATTTCTAAATACCGATCCTGACATCGGATCGTGCGGACCAGCCGATAGTGCGTTCCCTCGGCAGTGACCGTGAGCGTCTGCTTTTCACATCGTGCGACGGGCCGCCATTGGGCTTCGCCGGGACGGTTGTCTTTCTCCACCGAGAGAGAGTTCCATCCTTTGTTCTGATAGGAGAACGTCGAGTCGAGAAAGTATTCACCCTTGCCAGTTGTGACGCGCAGCCCGCCGGTCGCATTGAGACCGACCTCGTATCGGGAAGCCTTCACTTTCAATTTCGCGGTGAAGTCCTTCGGCGCGACACCGCCCTCCGACGTGGGCGCGGGTGAGGCATAGCCGATTTCCAGATCCTTGATCTCCAGGAAGATGTCGCCATCCTTCAACATGCTCTTGTCGAAGTACCGGACCAGAGCCGTGTTCTCCAGAGTCAGCGTATTCTGCCCCTCCTTCTTCACCATGTCGTCAATGCGGAGCACATACCAGGTTGCTTCACGGCGCTGGGTCTCGTCCGTCACCCAATCCGCATTGATGCGGTCGATGTCGGGAGTGAAGAAGGTGATGTACCGGTTGCCCGA
>JACQGJ010000357.1 GCA_016199605.1 Armatimonadota bacterium
ACCATCATCGCGGTGGCACAGATCCCGTCCACGTCATAGTCTCCGTGAATCAGGATTTTCTCGTTCTTGCGCACCGCCCGCTCAAGACGCTCAACCGCCCGGTCCATATCCTTCATCAGGTGAGGGTCGTGAAAGTCCCCAAGGGAGGGCGTCATGAATTTCCTGACCGCTTCGACCTCCGTCAGGCCGCGGTTCCGTAAAAGTCGCGCGGTCACGGGGCTGAGATTCAGGGATTCCGCGAGGGTCCGACTCTCCGAGTCAATCTGACCGAGGATTTTCCATTGAGTGAGAGGTTCGGGTCGCATGGGTTTCTACGAGGCTGCAAAGATGCCGCAGTATAGCATGAAACCGCCGGGCCGAACAACCCGAGGGAACGTCGCGTTTGACCGGGGGCGTCCGAATGGGTAGAATATCCACCGGCAGTGGGGGGAGCCAGACGGTCGCTGTCCCGGTCTCAGGCCGGGAGGGAGGAAAGTCCGAACTCCACAGGGCGCGGCGCCCCGGGAAACCGGGGGACCCCGATTTTATCGGGGGACGGAGAGTGCCACAGAAACATACCGCCCCGAGTCGCTCCGACCTCGCGTCGGAGCCATGCCTCGAGGTAAGGGTGAAACCGTGCGGTAAGAGCGCACGTCCCGGTATGGCAACATGCCGGGGAGGCAAACCCCGCCGGGAGCAAGATCAAATAGGGGAGGGATGACGCTGCCCGCCGACCTCCCGGGTTGGTCGCATAGATAAATGACCGTCGCTCCGAGGTCTACCCCGACGCAAGGAAGGGTTGAATCGGAGACACAGAATTCGGCTTATCGGCTCCTCCCACTGCCCTTCATCACCTCATCCCTCATCCTCCTCACACCTGCGTCACGATTCCCTCCGCGGTGGCAGGTGACGACACGGGAGCCTCGCGCAACTGTTGCCTCCGCAACTGTTGCCTCGGCAACTTGTCGCGACTTCCGCGACTCTGTTATAATTCGAGTGCATTTCTCGGCGTACTGAAGAGGAGCAATCAACATGGCTAAAGAGACCAATCCCTTTCTTGTGGTAGTCGCGGTTGCAGTTCTGTGCGGCGCCATCTTTCTCGGCATCCAATTCGTCCAGAAGGGTCAGCCTGGCGGTGCCACGGACCATAGTGGTCCTGTCGCCGGAGGGCAGGCTCGAGAAGACCGTGGAATTCAGATCCCGGGAAACGTCAAAGTCGGGGAATCCAAACGCCCCGAAAGCGCCAGGGACCATGCGGCCACCGGAGGAAGATAGTCTCAACGTGCAAGACCCCAGGGGAGTTTCGCAGGGCCGGCCTGAAGCCGAGGTCTGCGTCTGATTGGACTGCCCGAAGTGAAGTCACAGCACCATCGCACTCATCCATCGCAGGAGGACATGAACATGCCTGAAGAGGAAAAGGAAGAGAACCGGAGCGAGAGGATCATTGTCAACGACCGGAGGCTTCTGACTGACGACGAACGTCAAGGCATCGCCACAGACACGGGTGAATCGGAGCCTGAAGGACCCACGGCGTCCCCACACCCCGACACAGAGGAATCGGAACTTTTCGAGAAGATGGAGGGCGAAGAGGGTCCGGCGCAGGACGTGGACGTGCCGACGCTTGTGCAGGTATTCATCGCTGAGCTGGGCGCCCGATCGTGGATGCATCTCGGCCTCCTGCAGAATCCTATCACCAAGCTTGTCGTCAAGGACCTGCCGCAGGCGAGACTTGCCATCGATTGTGTTGCAGCCCTGATCGAGAATCTGGATCCGAGCCTGGAGCCTCGCGAACGTCAGGAATATCAAACACTGTTGCGGGACCTTCGCATGAACTTCGTGCAGCACAGTGGATCCTGACGCCGAGGTCGCCCATGCACTCGAATGAGCTGATGATCAGCGTGGCCGGAATCCGAGGTGTCGTCGGAACGGCCCTTACCCCCGAGCTTGCCCTCAAGTTCGCACGCGCCTACGGCAGCTTCTGCCGCCGCGGCGGATCTCGAACCGGCGCCCGTCCCAAAGTGCTACTGGCGAGGGACACTCGACCCTCCGGCGAGATGTTGCGTCACGCTGTCCTGGCAGGACTGATCGACACCTGCTGTGACGTGATCGATCTCGGCATCGCCGCCACACCTACCCTCCAGTTGGCCATCCTCCATCATCAGGCGGAGGGCGCAGTCGCCATCACCGCAAGCCACAATCCTGGTGAGTGGAACGCCCTGAAGCTCTTTCGTCCCAATGGGATGTATCTCAACAAAGAGAACGGCGGAGAATTCCTTGCTCTCTATGCCAGCGAAGGTTATGCACGGTGCCGCTGGGACCAACTCGGAACCGTCTCCGAGGACGTGGAAGCGACTCGGCGACACCTCGACCGGATCGAAACCCTGGTGAATGTCGCCTTGATTCGGCAGAGGAACTTCAAGGTCGCGCTCGACTGCTGCAACGGCGCGGGAGGCGTCATCACCCCCAGACTCCTCAAAGAGCTGGCCTGCGACGTGATCCCGATCAACTGCGACCTGACCGGGGATTTCCCCCACAATCCGGAGCCGGTCAACGAGAATCTGGCCGAGCTATGCACGACAGTGAAACAGCATGGCGCTGACGTGGGATTCGCTCATGACGCGGACGTCGACCGGGTGGCCATCGTGACCGACCAGGGACAACCGGTGGGCGAGGATTACTCGCTGGTTCTGGCGACGGCTTACATGCTTGCCAAGACCAAAGGACCCGTGGTCACCAATCTTTCCACGACCCAGGCCATGGACGATCTCGCACGGCAATACGGTTGCGCTATTCATCGCACTCCTATTGGCGACGTGAACGTTTCCGAAAAGATGAAAGAGGTTTCAGCGGTGGTCGGCGGCGAGGGGAACGGAGGAGTCATCCTTCCTCAGATTCAGTATGCCCGCGACGGCATCGGCGCTCTGGCGCTTATCCTGGAGTATCTCGCCACGTCAGGGAAGTCCATGAGTGAACTGAACGCGGAGTTGCCGCGCTATTGCATCGTGAAGCGAGTCATGGAATTTCCGCGGGAGAGAATGGAGCTGGCCTGGAGCGACCTCCGGCAGTTCGCGCACGCGGAAGAAGTGGACGAACGCGACGGCCTCAAGTTTATCTGGACGGGCCGGTGGGTTCACATTCGCCCTTCCGGAACTGAGCCCCTCATCCGCATCATCGCAGAAGCCTCGACCGTTTCCGACGCCAACAGCCTGTGCGACACGATGATGCAGCGGCTGGAGAAAATCGCCGCCTGACTCAAGACCGTGGGCAGCCTTCCCCCAACAAGAGCGGGAAGACGAAACCGACCGCCTAGATCCTCCTGACCAACATCTCCGCTTCGCTGTGGTAGTTGTGGAACGGGTTCGTCAGTCCAAGCAACCGGTCGTCATCCACAGCAACGATGTCCCAGTCAACCAGGTAGCGGTGCAGTCCCTTGGAAAGAATCCTTTTTACCACCACGCTCCTGCCGTGGGCTCGGGTCGAGGTCGGTGCATTTCTCATTGCCGACTGAATCGTCTCTTCTGAGATGAACCTCTGCATGCACTGCTCTTGCTCGAGGGCGTAGTAAAGCCCGTTGTCCGGGTCCACGTTGTGGTACTCCAGATCGAGGCTGTGCAGCGTGTCGTCATTCCAGTCGCTCCCCTCGGACTCCATGTAGGTTTCCAGCATTCGCTTCTTTGCCGTCCAGTCGAGCCGGTCGCTCAGGCGCATGGGGTCCTCCTCCAGCCCGTCCAGTACGTCCTCCCATTCCTTCAACACCCAATCGGTCTCCTCGTCCCTACCTCGCAGGAACTCCTGCGCCTCCCGGAGAAAAACGCGTTGCAGGTCAATGGCGGTGATGGTCGACCCGTCGAGACGGTTCAAGATCCATCGGTAGCTTGCGTCACGTGAGATCGACCGCAATGTCCGGATCGGATCTCGAATCTCCACCTCTCGCGGCGCCCGTCCGATCTCCAGCAGGTCCAGTACCAATCGGGTCGTTCCAATCTTGAGAGCGGTAGCGTATTCAGACATGTTTGCTTCGCCGAACAGGATGTGCAGCCGATGGAAGTCCGAGAAGGTGTAGTAACTGTCCCACTTGGGGTTGATCAACGCCCGGTTGAACCGAACCCTCGACGAGACCGCTTTGACAATGTGGTCCGCTCGTTGAGAGAGTTGGTAGGAAACAGAGGGGTCGGTTGCCACGCCGTAGAACTCGTCGATGAAGAGGAAGTCTTCGATGTGCCCGGTGAGCGACATGATGTTGTCACGCGACCGGCGGTCTACCAGCCGATGTCCCCCCACGCGACCCGCGCCGGCAAAGATCTGGCGGGTGGCAAGAAAGGGCAGGAGCACGGCGAGAGATTCCTTGAAGAAGTAGTCCTCGCCCTTCACGAGATAGTTCTCGTGGCATCCGAAGGTATGTCCCCCGAAGTGGTCAACGCTGTTGTTGTGGAAGCTGACGCGGCCCGCCAGGCCCAGGTCCTTGAGGAGGTCCTGCAAGATCCGTTGGCCGGCTTTCTCGTGGGCAACGAGGTCAACGAGGGAATCGCATTCGGGGGTGGCGTATTCTTCATGGCTGCCGACGGAATCCACGTACAGCCGTGCGCCGTTGGCGAGGAAGCCGCCTGAGCGGGCTGGCTCGAAGGCGTAATCTCGGGCATGCAGGTCAATGAGACCGATCCGTTTATCGTAGAACGCGTAGTCTTTGATCGCCTCCACGATGTCCTCTGGGGTTCCCGCGGAGGGATCGTGGACGAGGCAACCGAATTCCGTTTCGAGGCCGAAGATACGAGCGGTCATGGCAGAGTGGCGATTGCCCTTCCCAGCGTTTGCCGGTTCAGGCGTCGCGCCCTAACCTCCCAGAATCGTGTCCAGATACGGCGAAGTGTCGAGGACTTTGAATTTCCGGTCACGCCGCGTGTCTCGCTCAAGCACGGCTGCCTCAACGATGGAAGTTTGCAGCGCCTCTTTTACGAAGGACTTCCATCGGGTCTCAGGATCCGTTGACTCCGGTGTCTCGTCTCCCTCGCCGGTCTGCATTCTCCCCGCCGCCCAGGCGTGCAGTGCAATCTCGAACGCTTGCCCAAGTCCGGGAGTCTGGTCTCCCGTGACCGAGCTCAAGACCTGACCCATCGCTTCCTCATGGTCAGGAGTTCCCCCGATGGCGGCCCCTCCGGACAGCACGGAAAACTCGCCGTCGTAATTCAACGTGAGGAACAAATCCTCTTCGGGACGTTTGCACATCTCGGCAAAGACCGCTCGGAGAACGTACGGCCCTGAGGTCGCGTCATTGAAGGCGCGCTTGAGGGCTGGACTGATTGCGAAGCCCACCAGCCTCTGCACGGTTACGTCATCAGGACTGCGACCATATCCCTCCTGATGCGCAAAGTCGATGGAAGCGATTCGGATCGATTCGATGTCTGCCTGATTGCCGATAGCCGAGTACATCAACCGGTCGTAGATCTCGAAAATCTTCCGTTGCGACTTGCGCGCGGTGAGGAGAAGCACCCCCTCGTCGAAAGAGACGGCGACGACAGGGCTTCCCTCCCGAAGCCGGTCCTCCACATAATCCGACTTATGGGCGAGATGCTGATTCCAGTCGTAAGGTGTGAAAACCACGAATTCGCTCCCGTGTCAGCGTTTCACGCTATCATCTCTTTGAGTTTGCTCTCTGGCAGCTCTTCAACTCCGGCCTGGGTAATCGTTTTCGCTATTGGAGGGATTTTCGCGTACCCTCCGGTAGCGGAATCGAGGTCGGCAGCAATGTCGAGGAGCGTCAAGGTTTCCCTCAGAGCTTCCTCCAAAGCCATCTCATGAAAGGGCCTTTTCGTCCTGAGGATATAGTCAAAGATTCCACGGATGCGCTCCGAGCCGGAACCGGCCGCGGCGAACTCGGTAGTCTCAAAGCGCGCCCCCAGTCCGTCGTAGAAGAAGATGCGTCCTTCCTCAGCTTCAAGATCGTAGGCGCTGAGTACAGGGATGAATCCGCCGATCCCCTGCATTGCACTGGCGACATTGCCGGCCACCATCCGGGTGAGTTCTGCCAGCTTGCCTTCAAGACTCATCGGCTGCAACTGGCTGCGCTCGTAATACTTGAAGGAATGCCGGAGGTATCTCACCACTTCCATGGCTCTGGCGTAGGAACCCGATATGGCGACCAGCGTGTAGTCGTCCAAAGGCAGAACCTTGTCGGCCCGGTCATAAAGAATAGCGTGGGCCGAGGTCGCCCGGCGGTCTCCTACATTCAAAACGCCGCGATCGAACTTTACGGCAATGACCGTCGTTCCCTGGGTATCAACGAGACCCTCGGGTAACGCCGCTGCTGGATCAGCTCCCGTGAACGAAATGGGAGCCATGCCTCCGCAGGACAACAATTCAGCAAAATCCCCTGGCCGGTTCAATCCTATTCCCCACTCCGCTGGCGGTATCGCTTAGCTTGATTGGGGTCAACCCGTTTCATCCTGTCGAGCAGATTCCTGCTGTCTGGTTTTCGGACGTTTGGTCGGCTGGGACCTCCGCCCTCGTCACCATCTTTGTGGCTGGGGCTCGGAGGAAGCGGCCTAACGGCGCGATCATCGAGATAGGCGTTCATGGTGAACCTCCTTTGTACGGTTTCAGTTCCGGACGAGAGAACCGAGAGAATTCAGGTTTTGCAGCTCTTGAGTCAGAGCGTCGCCCTGGCCGTCAACCAGGCTGGAGAGGTCAAGAGTTCGGGTGCCACCATTCTGGTTGAGACACAATTTCTCCCACTGGACGCTGCGCAGGGAATCTGCCATGTTGCGAACGCAGTGGCCGCGAAGAAGGGCACGCGTATTGTCCGGCGGATCCTCCATCGCCCGCCGGATCGCACTCTCCTCCACCAGGCGTAAAACCGAACCGGAGTCTTCCAAGGCGCAGAAGAGTCCAGCGTCCGGATCGATGTTATGATACTCCAGATCGAGGCTCTTGAGTATCTCTTCGTCCCAACGGACCTCTTCAGCCTCAAGAAAAGATTGCAGGAGGTTCCGTTTGGCAACCCAGTCCAGACGATCCGCTAACTTGAGGGGATCTTTGGAGAGTTGCTCAAGCACACGTTGCCACTCGCCGAGCAGCCAGTCGGTTTCCTCGTCTCGCGCGGTGAACTCGCGTCGTGCGGCCTCCAGAAAGCTAAACTGAATCTCTGTGGCGCTGGTGGCAGAGCCATCAGCCAGCTTCACTTCCCAACGAAAGGCGCCATCGCGTGAGACCGCCTTCAAGGTCTCGACTGGCTTGTCGAGATCGAGGGACGGATCCCAGCCCGTTTCGATCAGCTTCAAGACCAGGCTGGTGGTTCCGATTTTGAGTGCCGTGGCGTACTGAGACATGTTGGCATCGCCGGCGATGACGTGAAAGCGGCGATACCTGGCTGCGTCTGCGTGCGGCTCATCGCGCGTGTTTATGATGGGACGGCGATGGAGAGTATCGACGCTCGCCACGACATCACAGAAATCCGCCCGTTGCGAGAGTTGATACTGACATTTCCCCCCCCGCCATCCGTCGTTCTCGCTGCCCACTTTGCCAGCGCCGGCGAAGATCTGCCGGGTGACGAGAAAAGGCAGCATGCTTCCCATGAGGCGGTCGAAGGGCGTTTCACGCGAGACAAGGTAGTTCTCATGACAGCCGTAACTCATCCCGTGGAAGTCGGTGTTGTTCTTATAGATCGAGATGTCCCGACCGGCAGCCTGCGCCGAACGGCGTCGGGCGCACATTAGCACGATTCTCTCTCCCGCCTTGTCGTGAGCGACGAGTTGCAGCAGACTTGAGCATTCGGGAGTGGCGTACTCAGGATGTCCATGGTCGTTGTAGAGCCGCGCGCCGTTGGTCAGAATCTGGTCGCACTTATCCTCATTGGGAGACAACGGTCTGGCCCCGGGCTCCTCCAACCTGTCATCCTCCGGATTCGTCGTCAGCTTGTCAGCTTGGAACCCTCGCATGTCACGCCGGGGATCTTCTCCTCGGTAATCCCAGCAATTGACCGAAGCGCCCGGATAAGCGCGGACAACCTGGCGCGCCTCTTCCGTCAGGTCCGTGACTTCCTTCCCCTCAACGTAGAGACCATATTCCGTTTCCAATCCAAACAAGGAGCTCATGATTAGATCACAGTGCTCTTAACGACTCTTCGTTTCTGCCTCATAGGTGAGACTTCCACGACGTTCTCGGGTTCATAGTCGAGCAGCTTCAGCCAGTCTTCGAGATTATCGCTTTTCGGGAAAATCTCGTTTTCTTTGTACTCAAGACGGAGAGCTTCCCGAAGATCGTCAAGGAGAATCCCCTCTCGGTCCGAAGACCGTTCAATGGATCGCTTGATAGCCGCGTCCTTCGCCCGTTCGACGATGGACATGAGCAAGGCGCCGCTGACGAGGTCTTTCCAGTGCAAGATCTCCGAGCGGCCGGAACGGAGATGCACCTCGAGGAACTGGGTATCCTCCGTCTTGCGAAAGAGATATTCGATCGCGCCGTCCAGCAGTCCTGTCCGGGTTGATTCGAGGTTGCCTTCGTTCTTCGTGACGAGATCGGGGTCAAGCGGCACTCCCGAATGCAGGTATATCGAGAGGATCTCACGGGACGCGTCCCGGTCCGGTCTCCCGATTTTGACTTTGCGGTCGATCCGCTCGGGCCGCAGGATCGCGGGGTCAATGTAGTCCGGGCGGTTGGAGGTCAACATCACGACCACATTCTGCAATTCGACCAATCCGTCCATCTCGGCGGAGAACTGTGGCACGACCGTGTTAGAGATGTTGGTCCAGCGACCTGAGCCACGCGTCCGGAGGATCGATTCCGCCTCGTCGATGAAGATGAATACCAGGAAACCTTCCTTTGCCCGGTCCCGCGCCACCGAGAAGATTTCCCGCACCATCCGTTCGCTTTCACCCAGCCACATGTTGAGAATCTTCGGCCCATTGATATACATGAAGTATTCTCGAACGTCCCGTTGAGTGCGTTCGCGATACTCTTTGGTCAGGTTGTAAGCGGTTGCTTTTCCAATGAGCGTTTTCCCACAGCCGGGCGGACCGAAGAGCAGGATCCCCTTCAGCGGTTTCTTGCCGAATCGCGCATACAGGTCTGGATACAGCAATGGAAGCTCGATAGTGTCACGGATTACCTGAATCGCCTCGTCCTGGCCCCCGATCTTGCTCCACGGCACGTCGGGAACTTCCTCGAAGTAGTAGTCCTTGGTTTCCTGACCAGCGAAGGATTCAAGCGCAACTCGCCCGTTCGGCTCCAGCCTGACCTCCTGTCCGGCTTTCAAAGCAGACTTCTCGAGATCCGTGGACCGATAGACGATGCGCCCCTGCAATCCCTGCGCGTCCATGGAGACTCGAAGCCGACCGTCCTCAAGAACCTCCCCGATTTTGACGATTGGGCCAGCCGTGTGGTAACCCAGATCACCAATGACGGTATAGGCTTCGTTCACTTTGACACGGGTTCCGATCTTCAAGTGGTCGGTGCTCAGCTTTGGATCCACGTTGGCATAGAACTCGCCTTCACCCAGGGCGATGTAGGCAATTCCCGGATCGGGAGATCCAAGATACGTACCGATGCGATTGGCCGGAGAGGTCAGTTTCTCGTAGGCTTCCTGATACTGACTGATGACTTGGCGAGCCTCGTGAAACTGCTTCTCGTCCACCTCCAACTGGTGCCGCAGAAGGAGCAGGTATCGAGTCCGGGGATCCTCTGGCGGCAAGGAAGCAAGCAATTCATCAACGATGGCAATTGCCCTGAGTGACAACTCGGGTTCGGGGGGTGTGTCCGTTTCTTCAAACGGGATATCTTCGTTCACGGGGTTCTCACGGTAGTCGAAGGGATCATGAAAGTCTGATCCTCTATCTCGGTCTTTCTTCCGTGCCATGAGACGCTCCAAGAGTTCCATGCTTTGAGGGATTTCAGAACCCTCGGTCTTGATGGGACACTTGTGAGTGTAGCACACGACAAGGGCAGTGTAAATTGCAGGCCCCGCCCTCGGCCCCACTCACACGGGGATGATCGAGCTACCTGGGCTGAAAGGAGAGCGGACCCTAAGTACAGCGTTTCCCAGATGTCTTCCGAGTTGTCATTGCGAACGGAGTGAAGCAATCCCCCGGGCGCATCTCGTTTATTGGGGGGGATTGCTTCACTCCGTTCGCAATGACATTCCCGGAACGAACTTACCAAAGGCTGCACTAAGTCCTCTTTCCACAGAGACGGTAACGCGACATCGACCAGAAAGAAGTTCATTGAAAGTCTTGACACAAGCTGATAGCGAGCTATAATTTAGCCAAGTCTAAAAAAGAAATTATAGCAAGCTAAATAATGGATCGGAGTTTCATGGATACTCTTGACGATACTGAGAGAACGCTGGCGTCGCTGACGCCGGGAGAACAAGGAGTCGTCCAAGGTCTGTCATGCGAGGGACTGACCCGTCGCCGGTTTTTGGATCTGGGGCTGGTCCCTGGAACTCTCGTCGAAGTCGCCCTGCGAAGCCCCCTGGGGGATCCTACAGCTTACCTCATCCGGGGTAGCACTATCGCTTTGCGCAAGGATGAAGCGAACAAGATCAGCATACGAAAGGCCGTGTAGTCATGGGAGCATGTGGTGGTTGTGGCAGCAAATGTGGAAAGCAGCGTGGTGTAATCCGGCTTGGCGTCGATGCCAGTCGTCTTGACTATCTTGTTGCTCTGGCCGGGAATCCCAACACAGGAAAGAGCACTATCTTCAATGCTCTCACGGGTCTAAAGCAACACACCGGGAATTGGCCCGGAAAGACCGTCACCCGCGCAGAAGGGATGTTCGAGCACCAACGGAAGAGGTTTAAGCTGATCGACCTCCCTGGAACTTACTCATTGCTTTCCACGACTGTTGACGAGGAAATCGCGCGGGACTTCCTGCTCTTCGGTCAGCCTGATGTCACCATCGTAGTCCTTGACGCCACCTGTCTGGAACGGAATCTTAACCTTGCCTTACAGGTCGTCGAGATCACAGATCGCGTTGTCGTCTGCCTCAATCTGATGGACGAGGCCCAACGCAAGGGAATTTGCATCAACGACAGGCGGCTTTCCGTCGATCTTGGGGTCCCGGTGGTACCGTGCGCTGCAAGACACAAGGTTGGGCTGGACGAGCTTGTGAGAACGACTCACGAGATTGCCAGCGGCGCCCTCACGGCGCATCCTCGGCATGTTGCTGCGAATCACGGGACCATGGAGGCGGTGGATGAACTGGTCCCGATGATCCAGTCAATGATGCCCGGGATGCCCAGCGTCCGATGGGTCGCAATGCGACTGCTCGAAGGCGACAAACGAATCCGTCAGGCCCTGCAGACTGGCGAATTGCTTCAATTGGCCGCCGCCCTTGCAAGCCGGAAGGTTCAGCAGCCACAAACCTTGGCCCAGGCTAAGCTGGTGCCTGCATGAATACCGATGTCATCGACCCGGGACACTTAGCCGGGAGGGACACCGAATCTTGCCTCACGAAAGCTGATGCCCTGCGGGATCAGCTCGGATCTTCCCTTCATGACAACCTTGTGGCAGCCCTCTACGAGGAAGCCGCTGCCATTGCTGAACACGCTACCACTCAGCATGGGCTTCGGTGGTCGGGCTTCGACCAGAAGATCGACCGCATCGTTACGTCGCGATGGTTGGGCTTCCCTATCATGCTTGCGCTCCTCACGTTCGTCTTTTGGTTGACGATCAAGGGAGCGAATTATCCCTCCGCGATGATAGGCGATGCGCTGTTCTGGCTCCATGACCGCCTGGAAGCAGGAATGAAGGCGGTCGGAGCTCCCTGGTGGTTGACAGGTTTCCTGGTGCATGGGGTCTACCGTGGCCTTGCCTGGGTAGTGGCTGTCATGTTGCCTCCGATGTTGATTTTCTTCCCGATCTTCACGATCCTGGAAGACCTTGGGTATCTTCCCCGAGTGGCCTTCAATCTGGACCGCCTGTTCAAGTCGGTAGGCGCCCACGGGAAGCAGTCCCTCACCATGGCGATGGGTTTCGGATGCAACGCGGCCGGAGTTATCGCCTGTCGCGTTATCGATTCCCCCCGGGAACGGTTGATTGCCATCATCACCAACAACTTCGCGCCGTGTAACGGGCGGTGGCCCACCTTGATCATGCTGGCATCACTTTTTGTTGCAGCCGCCTTGCCTCCCGCTTACTCGGCGTTGGCTGCGGCCGGCTCGGTGGTCGGTGTCACCCTTTTCGGCGCCCTCGTTATGTTTGCTGTTTCATGGGGTCTATCCCGCACGGCCCTCAAAGGGGAAGCCTCCACCTTCACGCTGGAGTTGCCTCCTTACCGCAAGCCGCAGATACTGAAAACGCTTTACACCTCCATCATCGATCGGACACTTCTCGTCCTCTGGCGAGCAGTCGTCATGGCGGCCCCCGCCGGAGGACTTTGTTGGCTGCTGGCGAACCTCACCTTTGAGGGACGGTCCTTGATGGAAATCTTCTCCGGCTGGCTGAATCCTTTCGGCCATGCCCTCGGGCTGGATGGAGTCATCCTTCTCGCCTACATCGTTGCCATACCGGCCAATGAAATCGTTGTGCCGACAATCCTCATGGCCTACATGAGCAAAGGCATGATGGTTGAATTGGATTCAATGGCCGAGTTGAAGCAGGTTTTCGTCACCCACGGCTGGACGCCCATGACTGCAGTATGCCTGATGCTTTTCTCCTTGCTCCACAATCCATGTTCGACAACGATCATGACAATCTTCAAAGAGACTCGTAGCGCCAAATGGACGATCGTTGCCTCGCTACTTCCCCTGATCATCGCTGTTATAGTCTGCTTCGCCGTGGCAAGCCTCTGGCGAATGGCAGCCGGCCACTGATCCGTATCCTCCATTCCTCCGTGGTTTATTGAACCCCCCCCGTGACGCATCTCAAGGTGGACCCTACGAGAAAAAAGCTGATTGAGGAGGAATTCCTGAGTCAACGTCGAAAAGAACAACAACGCAACCAGTCACACGAACACCGACGCGTCAGACGTCGAACGACTGGGAATCAACCAAGCGGGAGGTAAGTGCAGATGCAAAGGTGTCAGTGGTTTCACGCAGGTTTGGTCTTGAGTGTGGTGGTGTCCATCCTTGTCGGGGTGTCCTTTGCTCAGGCCCCCGCACAAAAGGGGACACGCAAGTCGGTCACTGCTACCGGAAACCTTACGGAGGTCAACACGGCCCGGAAGACCATCACGGTCGAGTCTAAGAGAGCGCCGCAAACGTTTACTCTGACAAGCAAGACTCGGTTCTTCAAAGAAGAAGCCGGGGCCCTCAGCGACATCGTTTCCGGCAAGCAAATACGCGTTCTCGGCAAGGTGTCCGCGGACCAGAGCTCGATTGATGCCAAAGCAATCGTGACTATCCCTGAAGGAGCGAAAGGCCCCAGAGGAAAGGGAATTGGGAAGTCCTTTGTGGCCGGAACCGCAGAGAAGACCGGGGACACGATCAGCGTTCAGACGAAGGACGGCAAAAAAGTAACGGTCAACACGACGGACCGGACGAAAGTCGCGAGAGCGTCAAAGGCTTCAGCGGAAGACCTCAAAGTCGGGCAGCGCGTGTTGGTGCGGGGCACGAGTCCGGAGAACGGCAGTATCGTCATCAGTGTGAACATCCTTTCCGGCTCAGGAGGTCTGAAGGGACATGGGAGAGGTGGCAAGGGTAAAGGCAAAGCCGGAGATGCGGGATAGGATGGGTAACTAACCCGATGTGACCACGGAGAGACAAACCTTAAGTGTAGGGCGCCACCCAGCGACTTGGAGGGGGGCGCTCCACGCCGTTCGTCCAGGAGTGGCGAACTCTACGAGTTCGAGGACTCCTGGACGGGCCATGAGGCGCGAGTTCGACTCGCCCATCCCATCGGCAGATGGCAGTAGAACTGCCGATTCATAGTTGCGTCCAGGAGTGCTCGAACTCGTAGAGTTCGCCACTCCTGGACGAACGGGACTTCTACTCAAAGGAAGAGACATGTACGGTGAACAGATTGTGCAGCTTTACCACTCAATCGTGGAGACGGACACGCGCCAGACACCCTTTGACGCGTCGACACGCACAGACTTCCTGACGTGGCAACGCAAGGCCAGACGGCGGTTGCTCAGCATCCTGGGGGAGATGCCCCTTGAGCCTGTAGATTTCGACGTGCGGCGCGAGACCGTCGAGGAGACCGAGCAGTTCACGCGTGAAAGGCTGGTCTACTGGACGAGGCCGGACGTGCAGGCAACAGCCTACCTGTTGACACCCAGAGGCGTGCAGGATCCGGTCCCCGCGGTCTTGTGTCTGCACGGCCACAGCAGTGGGGGTAAGGATGAGGTGGTGGATCCAACCTCGCAATACCGCGGTTTCGGCCGTCGATTGGCGGAGCAGGGCCTGGTGGTTCTTGCCCCCGACCAGATAGGCTTTGGAGAGAGAAAGCTGCCTGAAGGGA
>JACQGJ010000358.1 GCA_016199605.1 Armatimonadota bacterium
ATCTGACGCTGGCCCCACAAGCAGAGCAATGGATGCCTCAGGGATCTGTCGTCTTTCTTCGCAAGGACAAGCCGGGACCACTGCCCTTGAGGTTTGACTGGTTCGCGCGCGCAAAGGAACCCATCGCGGTCGAGGTGTCGGGCCCTGACGGAAAACTAAGACTCACCAGGAACCTCGGTGAGCGGGAAGACACGGGTGACGCCTCGGTGGAGTCCCTCTCCGACGAGGCGGCTACAGGTCTCTATCGGATGCAGGTCAGCCTTCCGGATTACCGCTACGGCCTGCGCGCACCCTTGTCTGACCTGCCGACGGTCTTTGTGATTTCTGCCGGCAGCATCGCGCGGTTCTTTGATCCTCAGATCTGGTACTTTCGCACTGCGAAGGATCAGACGATGGTCGAGCTTAATCTCGTTTTTGTGGGTCGCGAAGCGGGGTTCCATCTTCGCACCGCTAACGGTCGAAAGTCCCTGGCTTCCCGGGCCCGCCCCGGTATGCTCAGGGCCGAGGTGCAGCCCGACACCGTGTATTCACTGCTGACGGTCCAAAGTGGGAGCAATGCGAACATGGTCATTCCCGTCGGCAGACCGTTGGTGCTGGCGATGAGGCCGGAGCACCTGTTCGAGGTGACCGAGCGATAGCCGGTCGGCGATGCGGTCCCCACACCTTTCCTGGAAAGAGTCGGAATCCCTCTATGAAGCTTGACCTCAATGAAGTTCTCGCCGACCTTGGCGTTGCTGGTTCCGTTGGAACCTTCCAACCTCATTGGGATGACTCAGAAGCCTCGGTGCCTGACGTGCCTCCCTTTCTCGATGCCGCAGAAGTGGCGAGGAACAGCGAATTCGTCTGTCTCTCTCGGCCGATCACAGCGATGCTCCAGGAGGCGGCGCGCGAAGTGCGACAGCGTCCGGCGCTGCTCCACCTTGCGTGGCATTGCCACCAGTTGCTGTTTCACCACCTCGATTACGACGGCCAACAGATGGGCGATTGGCCGGAGTTGGAGGCCGCCCTCGGAGAAAATGCCGGTTGCTTTTACATGCTCGTCGCCCTGGGCGTGGTTCCCTTGATGCTGGAGGTAAGCAAGACGCGCAACATTCCGGTGGAGGTGACCCGCAACACTCTCAGCCGGTTCGATCCTGACCTGATTCAACGCTACCGCGACCAGCACGACGGCAAAGGCGTCGGCGTTCCCGTGCGTGTGCTCTACTGGCTCCGGCACTACACCGCGGGAGACCTGTATTGCCTCGGGCGCATGGAATACATGGTGCGACCTTTCTACAACCACGTACACGTCTATCGTAACATCGAGACCGACGAAGTGCTGGCGCTCGCGGCGGAGGGGTTGAAGTTTGATGCAGAAGGCTACATTGATGTTGAAGCGAAGGAAGGGGAGATAACGTGGACCTCACGGCTCGTAACGGAAGGTGAATCCGTGATTGGCTGCCCGATCTCACCTGTGGGACATGCAGTCAACTGCGAAGTCGAGTTGCCGCTGAAGACCTGGCGCCCGGCGCTGCTGCCGGGTGATCCCGTGCTCGACACCCACATCCCCGGCGGCGGAGGGATGACGCCCGAGGCGTGCGAGGAGACACACCGGCTGGCGTTGGAGTTCTTCCGTCGCTATCTCCCGGATCGTCCCTTCAAAGGCATCGCCTGTGCTTCGTGGATTCTCGATCCACACTTGGAGGAGTATTATTCGCCCACCTCGAACATGGTGCTGTGGCAGAAGGAGCTCTACCTATTCCCCTGGCCGTCGGGGAGGAAGTCTGGCCTCTACTTCGTGTTCGGGAAGGACGAAGTGGACCTCGCCACCGCGCCACGAGATACCAGTCTCCGCCGCGCCATGCTCGACCATCTCGCCGAGGGAGGCAAGCTGATCGCCGGAGGGATGTTCCTGCTGACGGAGGACTTTAAGCACTTCGGGACGCAATACTATCGGTCCCATTGGCCGCCAGCCGTGATGCGTGAAACGTGAACCAAGGAGAAGGTAATGCCAGGACGCAAAGAAGAACAAACTGAATCCTCCTGGAACCTGCTGGGTGAGGACGCGGGTGAGATGTTTCATCGCTCTTGTCACACGTGGTCAGCGAAGATCTCACCGGAGAATCCTGTGCCGGACACGGCGGAGGAATGGCTGACAATCCGCGATGCCCGAAGAGCGTGGCTGCGGCAGGCGATGGGACTCAGGGAGGAGGAGCCCTGTCCTCTGAATCCTGAAATCACGGGAGTGGATGATCGCGGCGATTACGTGCTGGAGAAGACGCTGCTGCGCTCCCGCCCCAACCTTGTCTTGACCACCCATCTCTACATTCCGAAGAAAGCTCCCAAGCCTGCACCGGCGGTTCTGTCGGTGCATGGACACTGGGGGAACGGAAAGCTCAACGAGGTGGTGCAGTCCCGCAATATCGGGATGACAAAGCTGGGGTTCGTGGTCCTGTGCGTAGACGCAATCGGATCAGGCGAGCGGGCGTATCAGGGCGAGATGTATCACGGTCGGCAGTTGGGCGCTCAGGCGTTTCCTGCCGGACTGACGCTGGCGGGGTTGCAGGTGTGGGACAATATGCGCGGTCTCGACTACCTCTGTTCCCGGCCGGAAGTAGACGCGACTCGCATTGCCTGCACGGGAGCGTCGGGCGGGTGCAACCAGACGCTGTATCTCGCCGCTCTCGATGAGCGTGTCGCAGCCGCCGCGCCGGTGTGCTGCATAGGAAGTCTCGAGGGTTACTTGAACGGCGCGCACTGTGTCTGCGAGATGATCCCCGGCATCAAGCAGTTGGGGGAGATGGTGGACGTGCTGTCGCTCTTAGCGCCGCGACCGCTCATCCTCATCAACGGCATTCATGACGGCGGCGCAGGATTTCAGGTGGACGACATGCGCGCGCAGTTCCCGAAGTTGAAGCGTGTCTACGAGTTGCTGGGAGCGGGGGACAAAGTAGCGAAGAGCGCGATTGATCTCGGCCACGGATACTTCCCCCAGATGCGTGAGG
>JACQGJ010000354.1 GCA_016199605.1 Armatimonadota bacterium
GATGGAGCGGGAATCTACATCACGTTCTGCAAGGGCATCGTGGTGCGAGGGAACTACATCCACGACATCCTCGACACAGGAGGCTATGGCGCGTCGGCTTACTACCTCGACGAGCAGGCGGAGAACTGCACGGTCGAGGATAACCTGTCTGTCCGGGTTAACCGTCCTTCTCACAACCACATGGCAAAGAACAACACAATCCGACGCAACGTGTTTGTTGTCGAGGGCGACGCCCAGCTCACCTTTCCACGGTCCACAGAGTTCACGTTGGAGAAGAACGTGATCTACGCCACTGGTAAGGTCGTCTTGTCCAATCCGGCCGCAGTTAAGACCTGGACCAACAACATGGTTTACAGCGGCAAGGGTCAAGTGGAAGGCGTTCCGGCGGAGGTCGCCAGAGACGATCCGCTGTTCGTGAACCCCACCCAGGGAGACTATCGCTTCAAACCGGAGTCCTCCGCCCTGGCGCTCGGCCTGCAACCTGTTGACGTGAGTGGGGCGGGAAGGACAGGGCACTGATACACCAATCCCTCCTCGAAATGATATAATGCTCGCACATGGAACTGCTCCTGTTAATAATCGCCGGTTTAGCTCTCGCTTGGTCCATGCTCCTGCAGAGCCGGGTCAAGGCCATTGAAACCATCATGGATTCAATGGGCGGCACCCTGCGCCACGTAACCGCTGCGGTTGGCGTTTTGGATCAACGACTCAAGGCGCTCAGCGACACAGTGACACTGATGGAAATGCGGCAGTCGGGTGTGCTTCGGTTCAAACCCGAGACCAAGCTCCGGGTCGCTCTCGCCACCCATCCCAGAGTCGCCGAGGTCCTTCAGAATCATTCCATAGACACGCAGGCGTTGCCGGACAAGGACGCGCTCCAGAACTTGTCTGAGCTTGCATCTGATCGCAAGGCTGATCTCGACGAGCTTCTGAGCGAACTCAATGCGCTGCTCGACGATTTGAAGCCGGAGGATCTCAAGCAGGAAGGCATCATTGCGTTGGAGTAAGGCAGCATGCACATTGTCCTGTTCAATGACAACGCTATACGCTTCAGCGATCGACTGTTCAGGGGACTTACGGATCTCGGACACGAGGTGGGCATCCTCGGTACACCGCCGGGCCTATGTGAATACCTGCGGAAGAACAAAGTCGACGTTGCCATCGTTGATCTGGGGGCTGACACGGAAAGGCGACCCGCAACGATACGCACCATCAAGCAAGATTACCCATCGCTCAAAGTCCTTGGCTACGCGCGCTACGGAGAGGTCGATGTGTGGGCGTCGGCTCGTGACGCGGGATGTGACCTGGTCGTTTCGACTTCCACCATCAATGGCGATGTAACAGGTTCATTGCTCAGACTCATGCGAGGTCACCTCTGAGGAGGCAAAGAGTGCATATTCTCCTCTTCGGAGGCGGGGGACAAGTGGGGACGGATTTGCGGCAGCGGCTTGCCGGGGATGAGGTGATTGCTCCAACCCGGGTTGAGTGTCCCATCGAAAGCTTTGAGGCCGTAGAAGAGCAGATGCGGGCTGGGGGTCACGACTGGGTGGTCCACTCCGCCGCCTTCACGAAGGTGGATGATTGCGAGACGGAACCGGAGTTAGCGTTTCGGGTCAACGCAATCGGAACGCGCAACATCGCGTTGGCCTGTCAGCGTCAGGGAGCGTCTCTGCTTTACGTCAGCACCGACTACGTTTTCGACGGCGAAAAGGGAGAAGCTTACCTGGAGTCCGATCCGCCCAATCCCCTGAGTGTCTACGGGGTGTCCAAGCTCGCGGGTGAGTTCTTCGTCAAGCAACTCGCTCCCCGCTGGGTGATCGTGCGCACCGCGGCTGTGTTCGGTCCGTATCATGGAGAAGTCCCCGGAGTCAATTTCGTGGAGGCGATCTTGCGCGCTGCCGACTCCGGTCGGCCCTTACGCGTCGTCGACGATCAGACCACCACGCCGACTTTCACCAAGGACCTCAGTGAGAAAATTGTCGAGTTGATGGAGGCTCAGGCGAGCGGTCTCTTCCATGTCACCAACCAGGGAGCGTGCCCTTTTTACGAGATGGCATGCAAGATCCTGGAAATGAGCGGCAGATCCAAGGAAGTCACCAGAATCACTACCCAGCAGTTGAACCGGCCCGCTCGCCGGCCACGATACTCGGTGCTCAGCAATTCGCGACTCAAAGATCAGGGGTTTGCGCTGCTGCGACCGTGGGAAGAAGCGTTGTCGGAGTACCTCGACAAACACCGAGACCTTCGAGACGGTTAGCGAAGGAGAATCTCACAATAGAAAAACAGGAACTGCTTGAGCCAGTGAGACCGGAATCCATGCGGGCCGGTGAGATCCCTTTCCCATTGCTCGCCTTCGCCGTTTGCCTCTTGTCTTTCGCCGTGCTGGTTTACGAAGTTTCACTGACGCGTCTCTTCTCGGTGGTGCTTCGCTACCACTTCGTCTTCCTCGTGACCTCGGTTGCCGTATGTGGTCTGGGCCTGGGCGGACTCATTCTCCACCAGTGTCAGCGATGGGTGGCTCGACTCTCTCCCCAGGTCTTCCTGGTCTTGAATCTGTGCGGTTTTGCCTTGACGATCCCCGTGGCGATCGGGTTGATCCTGCTCTGGCTGTTGCCGAACTATCCAACATGCTATTGGGGGGTCGCCGCTCTCATCCTGATTCCCTTCCTGTTTGCCGGAGCCTTTCTCGCCTACGCCTTCCAGGCTCACGGAGCGCGATGCGGACAGCTCTACGGCGCAGACCTCCTCGGGGCAGCGCTTGCAGCAGGAGCGGTGATTCTACTGCTGAAACACCATGGGGCCATTAACACGTGTTTTGCCGCAGGTTCTTACTCGGGATTGTGCGCTCTTCTCCTCTTGATCTTCCGCCAGCCCAGGTCGCCGTTGAGGAACCATTCCAGCGGATGGCTGTGGCTCGCCATCGTCGCGCTTCTTCTCAACCAGGCGCTAATAGCCGCCAACCACAGGATGAAATTCCTGGACATCCCACCTCTTAAGACCGACGACTCCCAGGCCGCTCTCGAAATCTCAAAGCCGCTCTTCCGTGAGCTGGCAGATCCGGAAATCGGGGCAAAGATCGTCCAGACCGACTGGAGTGCGTTTGCGCGCACCGATGTTGTGGAGGAGAAGGATGCCCCGGACACCAAGTACATCTGGACCGACGGAGAAGTCCCGACACACATGGAGAAGTTCGATGGCGACCTGAAGAAGGTGGAATTCCTGAAAGCCTTCATCGGGTACTTGCCGTACCAGACAAAACAGGTGAAGAGCGCTCTGAGTATCGGCCCCGGCGGCGGCCTGGACATCCTGCTGGGATTACTGGCAAAGACAAGTGAAATCGATGGGGTCGAGGTAAACGCTTCGATTCCCCGAATCATGAGGCAGTACGCGGATTTCAACGGAGGGATCTACGAGCAACCCAATGTTCACATCACGGTTGGAGATGGTCGCACCTATGTGCGCCATGCGACCAAGCGATATGACTTGATCTATCTGGCGCTTACGCAAACCGCAGCCTATGGCAATGTCGGGCTGTCACTGGTTGAGAGTTACATTCATACCACCGATGCCCTGCGCGATTACCTCGGTCATGTGACGCCGGGAGGACGGGTGGCGCTCATCACCCAGGAGTATTCACTGCTCTGCCGCTACTTCGCCACAGCCGTCCAGGTTTTGGGGGAGCGCGGGGAATCTGCAGCGGAAGCGTGCAGACACATTGCTTTGTTCTCGGTACCGGTGGAACAGTACGGAAGCACTCCGTATCGTAACCTGGCCCTGGTCCAGAACTCCCCTTACACTCCGGAAGAAGCAGGCCAGCTCCAAGCCTTTGCCCGCCGCATGAGGCTAACAGTCTACTTTATCCCTCACCTCTACGAGGGGAGGCCCTTCTGTCGTGTCGCGTCCGGCGCACTGTCCTTGTCCGAGTTTATCAACCTGTTCAGGAAGCATGAGGAGATCAGCATCAAGCCGGTTAACGACAACTCCCCGTTCTTCGTCGATCTTTCGCTTGCCACACCGCAGATGCTGACGCATCTCCTTCTTGGGGCCTTGGTCCTCATTGCAGCCTTCAGCGCCTGGGCCGGCGCGTCGGTCTACTGCCGATCGAGACGAGGAGAGCGTGACAGCAACGGGGTGAGCACCGGCCAGGTGCTACCGTTCGTTTTTTACTTCTCAGCCCTCGGTTCTGGTTTCATGCTTGTGGAGATCGCGCTCGCTCAGAAGATGATTCTTTTCCTCGGATATCCGACCCTTGCCTTGTCAGTGATTTTGTGCGCACTTCTTCTCGGAGGAGGCTGCGGGAGTTGGTTCAGTCAGAGAGTTCCCCCAGAACGCCTGCATCGAGGCATCGTCGTCGGGGCCACGGGTGTCGTGGCTCTCGTTCTGCTCGAAGCCCAGGTTGTCCATCTGCTCTTCGAGAGCGCAAACATCCCCTCGATTGCCCTCCGGTCCCTACTCAGTGTCCTCTTGCTGTTGCCTCTTGGATTCTTCCTCGGCATTCCCTTCCCCTCCGGCATACGTCTTCTCGAACGGGTCTCTCCGGAGGACATCCCATGGATGTGGGGAGTTAACGGAGTCACTTCAGTGATCGGATCGGTTCTGGCCGCTATCGGTGCAAAGCTGTGGGGATTCAACCAGGTGTTGTGGCTGGGGAGCTGCGTTTACGGGCTGATCGCGGTCATCTTCCTCGTGAGCGATCAACGGAAGAGGACTCGAAACGAAGCCCCCTCTACTCCGAGTGACACGGCTTCAGCAAACTCCTGAAGCTCCGCCGCGGTGCTCCCCCGCAGCGGTCAGTGCTTGATTCGTTCCCAGTACTTGTCGAAGTCAAACTGCGGACTGTGCTCGGGGATGTGGCATTGCTTACAGGGGGTTGATCCCACTTTGGGTGGACGGTAAGCGTAGGGGAGTTGAGTGTGTTTGCGCTGGGGGAGGTGGCAGTTCTCGCACCCCATGTCGATAAGCTTGGGCGTTGTCTTCGGATCAACAAAACCAGATTCGTAGTCGAAGCCGACAACGTGACATCCCACGCACTCGGGATCGAAATCGTGCCCGAGGTCGACAAGGGTTTTGAAGGCCCGAGCGTGCTGCGTGCTCCTCCAGATCTTGACTGCTTTGGGATGACATTGCGCGCAGGCTTGACTCCCTGCGTACCTGTCCCCGTTGGAAGTCTTCTGC
>JACQGJ010000383.1 GCA_016199605.1 Armatimonadota bacterium
ATATGGGTGACACCGTCGCGTTTGGTCATGTAGAAGTAGTGATCGTGTCCGGCAAAGACGCCACACAGCTTGGCAGCCGTGAAGATCGGCTGCAGTTTCTGACACAACCGGTCTGATCCCTCCTTGCGACGTGGAATCAGCGTGAACAAAGGCTGGTGAAGCACGGCAAAGCGATGCTTGAATTTGCCCTGGGTCGCCTTCAGATCTTCCTGCAGCCACTGCAACTGCGGCTCGTCGGACAGAAGGTTGTTGGTGTCCAGGACGAGGAAGTGAGAGTTGCCATGGTTGAAAGAGTAGTATCTCAGTTGCTCCGTGTTTGTTGCCATGCCCAGGTATTTCTCATAGAGAGTACCTCCACTTCTCTCCAGGTCATGGTTCCCCTTGGCGGGATAGTACGGAGCCAACTTCCGCAACCCCGCAGTGATATCGGCAAAGATCTGCCAGGCGGGCTCGTTGTCCCCGCGATCCACGAAGTCGCCCGTTCCGATGGTAAACTTCGGTTTGCAGGCCCTCATCCGGGCGACCAGTTTTCGATGCACTTCATGCCCGTCGCGGGAATCGCCGTAGGCAACGAAGGTGAACGGTTTACTCGCGGCCTGCAAGGGCCCAAGTTGGACGACCACTCCTGCGAGAACAGCGGTAAGACTCCACGGCAATCTTCGGTTCAAACAAAACTCCTCCTTAATGCTGACCCAATACTATGATGGCAACACGGCAGGGAACGGTAAATCCGAGCTGACCCGAGGGGGGACACGAGTCAAGCCTCTCGCTCCCGTCGCTTCACCCCACCCCGAGCAGGACCCCCACAAAGTAGGTCACCGCGCCGACCAGAATGCCGACGAAGGTCATCTCCAGGCCGCTGGCCCACCAGCTACGCGTCGTCACCAGGCTCTTCGCTGCGCCCACTGCGAAATGGCCAAGGATACTGACAATCCCGGAGGCCACGAGGGCAGGCAGACCTCGCATGAAGAAGAAGGGAATCAAGGGAATGAAAGCGCCCACCGCGGTTGACAGGGTCGCGGATAGCCCGGACACCCACGGATTCGGCAACTGCCCTTCTACCAGCCCCAGCTCCTCGTGGGCGAGCATCTTCAGCATCTGCTCCGGCTGCTGGGCGAGACGGTCGGTAAGCATCCGGGCTTCCTCGGGAGTAAAGCCCTTAAGCTGGTAGAACAGTTCCAGTTCCTCCCGTTCTTCTTCGGGGTTCTCTTCGAGCTCTTTCCGTTCCCTGTGGAGTTCACCCTCATAGACTTCGCGTTCCGACTTGGCCGCGAGGTAGGCCCCCGAGCCCATCGACAAGGCGCTGGCAAAAGTGCCGGCGACTCCTGCCAGGACCACGTAGCGATGGTCGGCATGGGTCGCTCCCGCGACACCGGACACAATCCCGAACACAGCGCCCAATCCATCGTTGACTCCGTAAATGGCGTCGCCAATCCAACTCCCCGATCGGACGTGCCACTTCTCACGACGCAGGATACGGTCCAGGTCGCGAGCGGGCCCATGGGGCGGCCCTGCGAGAAAATGCAGGGTCCGGGCATGTTCCTGTTCATCGAGGATGGCGTCCCGCGCAATCCGGTGGCTTTCTTCGTCACCGACCTCTTCGAGCAGGCGCTCGTAGGCCGCGATATCCTCCTCCTCCTGGGCCTCGAGGCGGCGCATGATGACTTCAGGTTTGGCGAGGTGCAAACTCGGACCCAGCGGAGACTTTACCGTTGAGCGATCGGGCGGTTCGCCCCCCAGCTCTTCGATCCGCTTTTCCCACCGTGCGGCGTGATCTTGTTCCATTTCTGCAAGCCGCTCGAGGATGGCTTTTCGGCCTCCTTCCTCCTCCCGCTCCGCAAGCGCCCGGTAGGTGACGGCTCCTTCCATTTCCATGCGCCAAGCCTGTTTCAGCGCCTTGAGAACTCCGACCTCATCCATCTGACTGATCTTCCTCCCGGGAATCACCCGTCCTCACCCATTCCTCATTGAACTGAACGTGTTTGATGCACTCACGTTGGGGACGTCCCATCGCATCAAGCTGAACCTTGCTCCCATTCAGTGTGTAAGTGTAGCTCGCGTGCAGCGTCCCATCAACCGATTGCAGGAGGGAAGGGTAACTGGCATGGGTAGCCTCAGGACCCGGTTCACTCAACTCAAGGTGACGCGTCCATCTCCAGGACTTGCCTTCATCTTCGGAGAGGGACACGGCGAGGCTGTGACGCCCGCTTTCGGTGTCGTTATTGACCAGGGCCCAGTGGCCGTTACGCAGCCCAAGGACTTCCGCGCCCGACCCTGGATTGGGAAGGTCGGTGTCCACGACGCGGCTCCACGTCATGCCTCCGTCCTTCGAGGCGCTCCTCATTAACCGTTTCGGCGGCGGCCCGTTGTCACGCATGTAGGCGACAAGCGTGCCGTCTTTCTTTTGCACGAGACTTGGCTGCACACCGCCCAGGCTTACCAGGGGAGCGCTCGCCGTCCACGTCCTGCCCCAGTCGTCGCTGAGGGCCATGAGGGAGAAGTCGAAGCCATCGGAGTAGAGCGGCACGATCAGGCGTCTTCCGTCCAGCACAAAGGGATGCGCTCGCGTCATCCAGCCCATGCGGTAGAAGTACTTGTCTGCGGAATTCTTCCGGCGGTCGGCAAGGTAGGCGAGGATCTTGCGACGTTGATCAGCGGTGAGACCTTTAACACCGGCTTCCTCCGCGTCGCATTGTTTTGCGACAATCTCCGAAAACTCTGGCCCGGGCTTGACCAGGAGTGTGTCACTGAACTCCCACCTCGGAGCGCCTCTTCCCTGAAACGACGAGGCAATGCAGTACTTCGTCAGGGCGGTGTGCCACTCATTCGCAAGGATTGTCTGCCAGATCAGCCACAGGCGGCCCCGCGGATCGATGAACATGCACGGGTTCGTGTCGGGAAAACCCGGGGTATCCGCCATCAGGAAACGCTGGCTCCATCGCTTCGCACCGGCCTTCTTGCGGGCGCCTTCGACCTTCACGTCGTCGGCGCTACGCTCTCCCGACCCGTTGTACCAGCAGACGAGCAAATCACCGTTGGGACACTCGACGATACAGGAGGCATGGTTGTGCCAGTGCTCAGGGGGAAAAATCAACTCGGACTCATACAAGGGCTGTGTTCGCGGCCGGTTGCTTGTTCGGTTCCTCAACGTATTCCTCCACCAGTAAGAAAAGGGGGACGGCCCTCTTTCTCAGGACGTCTCCTTCAACTCAATCAGCACTGCCTCATACTCCTCCACGGCAGGGAGTAGGACGGTCGGCCCTCCCCCTTCTCGTTTGCATCGAGCGAATTATACTCGTTAAGGTTGAAAACACCGCGTTGTTGTGAGACAGTTGGACTGTCTTCACCTACCACGGCGTGCGGGTTCGACTCCTGCCTTGCGGGCAGGCGTCCAACTGTCTCACAACAGCGGAATCTCCTCCTTACCGAGTATATTTGACGGCTGTGAAGAATATCCTGTCCACCGATACGGTGTCAACCAGGTCGCCATTGTTGGGTGGGGCCAGGTATATGAACATCCCGGGCTTCAGTTGAACCTTGCCCAGATTGTACTCGTGGTATTCGCTATCAGGGATTTTGTCGACAGTCACATTCATGTTGGCAGGGCTTTTTCTTGCGGTTTGGTCGTATACACCAAAGGTGAACGCGAGTCCGGAGGTTGCCTTGGCTTTTACTTTGATGGAAGCATGGATTTCTACGGTTTGGGCGATAATGTCATTAGACTGAACCGGGAGTTGAATTGCCCACTGGTCGATGTTGCCGGGCATCACTGCCGCTGCGCCGTTGGAGGCCGCAGTATCGGGAGCTACGTTCACCCACGACCCTTCTCCGATAAGCATGAAGCTGTCTTCCTGGAAGTCTACCCAGTCACCTTCGGCCAGTTTGACACAACTCGATGGTGGTGTGGACTTTCGGACGGTCAAGGAGGCCGCGGCCAGATTCGCCAGTGAGTCCCGGTAGGTGTTGCTCATTTTTGAGTTTTCGCCGATAAAGACATTGCCCGTTTCGTCAGACAGGTTAAGAAAATCAGCCGCTATATTTTGCCAATCAATCCCCGGCACGCTGGTGTCCCTCATGGCAAACTGATGCTTTGTGAGGATCAGCAGGTGCTGCAACGCCAGGTATTGTATTCGGACACGCCTGAGCAATTCCGGATTGTCGCTGACGGCCGCCAGAGCCTTTTGCATAGCCTCGTTGGCCTTGGTAAGGCAGACTGCGTTATAGTAGGTTGGTTTGCTGATGGAGCAGCTCAAATACATCTTCTGATCCACGACAACTCTTTCCATCACGTCCAGATACTCAGCCAGATAGGGAGCGGCCTTGCCGTAGTAGCCTTCCAGGAATTCTTTGATCAGCAGACGCTCCTTGAGGCGAGGGTCCCACATAAGTTTGCAGATAACCCAGGTCTTCAGCGCAGCAAACGCAGCATCTTGATTGTAGCCGTCTCCCTGCTCGAATACCCCTATGACATTGTTCTTCTCAAGAGTGCGGAGATTGTCCCCAAGCACTTGGAAGTTGGAGTGGGGAATCAGAAGATCTGTGAAGTTTACCGTGTAGTCCCATATATACAGACGTTTTGATATCTTCTTCCACTCCTGCATGTCTTCATAGAACAAGGCATTGGATTTGGAGGTTAAGGGATGTGCAAAGTCACACTCTATGGAGCACATACGAATCAGTACGTTATCTCTCGGCTTTATGCTTTTGGGCGCCTTGAGGGTGTAGGTGTAAGCAAGCGTTTCAA
>JACQGJ010000384.1 GCA_016199605.1 Armatimonadota bacterium
GTCTTCCGTGTTGTCTTTGCGACGACGGGTGGGTGGACGCATTCCCCTCCGGGCAACCCGGCTTGCCGGGGGGTTTGCTTCGTCCCTCCGGTCGTCGCAATGACAACTCGGAAGACATTTGTGCAACGCTGTACTTACCCTTTACTTCGACCTCCACATAGGGGTTCCTCTTCTTCGCGCCCTACTTGATGAATCCTCCTTTGGCGGTAAGGCAGGGAATCCAGAAACACGGCCCGCGACATCGCCGCCGCTGTTGATGCGCGCTGAAGCACTGTGTTATAATCGGGGCACGTTTCTGGGAGCAGGGAACCAAAGGGTTTGACGGTTGTGCCGATGGCAAGTGAGAGAATGGAAACCGATTCCCCCGTTCCAGACGGAGGCGTCTCGCTTGCGCGAAACGCGCAAGCCCGGGCGATCGGTCAGTTACTGGGGCTGGTGGCGTGCTATGTGGCGCTTCGATTGCTGGTTCCCCACGTTGTCTTGGGCAAGAGCTGGTGGGCGGTCGGCACTGCATTCACCACGGTCGTCTTCATGGCTCTGTCGCTTGCGATTGTCCTGAAAGCCACGGAGATCAAAACGGGAATTTCCGCGGAAGTCGTGGCGCTTCTGTTGCTGACCGCCTGGTTTCTGATGACAGACCACCTGAAAGCCGAGTTGGTTTCAGAGACGTTTTTGATGCTGGCGGCCGTTGCTTTCGGGAAGCTCGTGGCTCGGATGATCCGTCACACGAATCTGGTTTTGCCGGTGGCTGTCGTTGCCGGGCTGGTTGATATATGGGGGGTGAATCTTGGCGGCCCGGTGTCCCAGATAGCGACCCATGCCCCCAAGCTCCTTAACAAGCTGACTGCAACAATCCCACAATTCAGCACGGCGACGGGCGCCCCCAAGATCCTTACGGTGATCGGAGTGGGGGACTTTGCGTTCCTCGCCCTGTTTTTTGCCTGCCTCCACAAGTTTGGCATGAACACGCGTGGGTCAGCGCGGCTGGCAGTGGTGGCAATGTGTTTGGGGATGCTCGTGGTAACCCTGGTGCCCGGGTTCCCGGCGCTTCCCGGTCTTCCTTTCATGGCGCTGGGGATCATTCTCCCCAACTGGAAGTACTTCACTTTCACCCGGGAAGAGAAGTTCGCGATGCTCTATGCCGGTTTCGCCGTGGTTGTTCTTCTTGCCGGCGTTTACTTTGGTGTCAGGTCGATGGTTCCGCCTGAGCCAGCGACTTACTAAAAGGAACAGACGTTGACAGACAGTTACGACATCCAGCAAATCGAGAGGAAGTGGCAGCAGCGTTGGAAAGAGAAGAACCTGTTTGCCACCCGTAACGATCCCGGTCGCAGGAACTTCTACTACCTGGACATGTTCCCCTATCCCTCCGGGAAGCTGCACATGGGCCACATGCGCAACTACACCATCGGAGACGTGGTAGCTCGGTATCATGTGATGCGCGGTGAAAACGTCCTGCATCCGATGGGATGGGATGCCTTCGGACTCCCGGCGGAGAATGCGGCGATTAAGAACCAGACCCACCCCAGGGAATGGACCCATGCGTGCATTGCCGAGATGCACAACCAGTTCGGGCAGATGGGAATCAGCTTCGACTGGGACCGGGAGATCAGCACCTGCGAGCCGGAGTATTACGGCTGGAACCAATGGCTGTTTCTGCAGATGTACCGGCGCGGTCTGGCTTATCGGCGCGGCAGCTTCGTCAACTGGTGTCCCTCGTGCGCGACAGTTTTAGCGAACGAGCAGGTGAAGCAGGGCTTGTGCGAGCGTTGCGACGCGTTAGTGACAAAGAAACAGTTGGAGCAGTGGTTCTTCAAGATCACGGACTATGCCCAGCAATTGCTTGACGATCTGGAGGCGCTGGAGCATTGGCCTGAGCGTGTCAAGACGATGCAGCGGAAGTGGATCGGCAGAAGTGAGGGAGTGCAGTTTCGCTTCACCTTGCCCGGGTTGGATTCCGCCATCGAGGTGTTCACGACTCGGATTGACACGGTCTTCGGAGTGACGTTCATGGTGCTGGCGCCCGAGCACCCGCTCGTGGAGGCACTGCTCCGGGACTCTGACCGGGAGGCCGAAGCTCGAGCGTTCGTGCAGAAGTGTATGGCCCAGAGCGAGATCGAGCGGGGCTCCGCGGAGGTCGCGAAAGAAGGCGTCTTCACTGGGCAGTATGCGGTAAGCCCTGTAAATGGCGAACAGGTTCCTATCTGGATCGCCAACTACGTGCTTATGGAATATGGCACCGGCGCTGTCATGGCCGTGCCTGCCCACGACCAGCGTGACTTCGAGTTTGCCCGCCAGTACGGCATTCCGGTTCGGGCCGTCATTCAACCTGAAGGCGAAGTGGTCGACGGCGAAACCATGGAGGAGGCCTACGTGGAAGCCGGCGTCCAGGTCAACTCCGGGCAGTTTGACGGTCTCTCGAATATCGAGGCACAAACTGCCATCGCGAAGTTCATGGAGAGCAGCGGGATTGGCCGCCGAACGGTGAACTACCGTCTCAGGGACTGGTGTCTGTCCCGCCAGCGTTACTGGGGGACGCCGATTCCCATTCTCTACTGCGACACTTGCGGACTCCTCCCTGCGCCGGAGGACCAACTGCCTGTTTTGCTGCCCACGGATGTCGAGTTCACCGTGGGTGTCAATCCACTGACAACCAGTCCGACTTTCGCACAGACCTCTTGCCCGCAATGTGGAGGCTCGGCCCGTCGAGAGACGGACACGATGGATACTTTTGTTGATTCGTCCTGGTACATGCTGCGTTTTGCCAGTCCACACGCCGGGACGGCCCCCTTCGACCGCGACGACGTGGAGCGGTGGCTGCCGGTGGATCAATACGTCGGAGGCGTTGAGCATGCCACGATGCACCTGATCTACGCACGGTTCTTTACGAAGGTTCTCAACGATCTCGGTTTGGTGAAGTTCCGGGAACCGTTTACTCACCTGTTCACCCAGGGCATGATCGGTAAGGCGACCTACTGGTGTTCCTCCTGCCGTAAGTATCTCAATCCTCCGGCGGACCTCGCGGAGCCGGAGGCAGGGAAGACAGCGGCCTGTCCGTCGTGCGAGAAATCACTGGAGCGTCGCGTGGAGAAGATGTCCAAGTCGATTGGCAATCTCGTCACTGCCGATTCCATGTGTCAGACTTATGGCGCCGACACCGCGCGAACCTATGTCCTGTTTGTGGGACCGCCGGACAATGACGGCGAGTGGAGCGACGAGGGCGTTTCGGGGGTTTACCGGTTTCTCAATCGAGTCTGGCGGCTTGTAGCCTTGCACGCCGAAGGGTTTGACCCAGACTGGCGGAACCATGTTGGTGAGGGTGGCGAGGAGTACAAGACGGTCCGTCGCAAGGTTCACCAGACGGCACAGAAAGTGACCCGCGACATTGAGCGGTTTGCCTTTAACACGGGGATCAGCGCGATGATGGAACTCGTGAATGTGTTGACTCCTTTTGCCGAGAGGATCGGGCAGGACCCCACTCTTGCCACGAAGGCGGTGTTCAGTGAAGCCGTCGAGTATCTGATCCTGGGGCTTTCCCCGTTTGCGCCGCATCTTTCTGAGGAGCTTTGGGCATTGATCGGGAAGCAGGGCAGCGCGTATCAGGCGGCTTGGTTGGATGCGGATCCGGAGTTGGCGAAAGAGGAAGAAGTTACCATCGTGGTTCAACTAAACGGCAAGGTCCGCGATCGGCTGTTGGTGCAGAGGGCGGCCTCCCGGCAGGCTCTGGAGCAACTGGCTCTCGACAGTCCTGTCATCAAAACGCATCTCGATGGGAAAAATGTTCGTAAGGTCATTGTGGTACCTGACAAGTTAGTCAATATCGTGGCAGGATAGGAGCGAAGCTTACTGTGGCTGGAGAAGTCGATCTTGCACAACTTGAAGAGCAGTTAGCCGAAGCCCGGGCTCGTCGATTCATGGCGGAGCGAGAAGCGGCAGCCGTCGATCGGGCGTCCGGGCTTTCGAGGGAGCCAAGAAAACTGGATAAGGAAATGGCGAACTCCGAGGCTCGCGTGAGCAAGCTGCGCGCCAGGGAGGCGGAACTGGAAGCCAAGATCCACACGCTGAAAGTTGCGCCCTCGGTCGAAGAGCCCTCGAGCCAGGACTCTACCACTGACATCCCGGAGACAGGAGAGGCGGAGAGGTCTCCCTCCAACGAGACTTCCTGAAGGAGCATCCCATGAAAAAGAAGATCTTAGTGACGGACGACGAGGTGCCGGTCGTCCAGATTATCAGGACCAACCTCGAGCTGGAGGGCTATGAGGTTGTCACGGCTCACGATGGTGAAGAGGCGCTCCGCAAGGTCGCGCAGGAGAGTCCCAACCTCATCATCCTGGACGTCATGATGCCAAAAATGGATGGCTGGGAGGTTCTGTCCAACCTCAAGGGAAGTCCGCGGACTCAGGAGATCCCCGTGATCATGCTGACCGCGCTGTCCCAGATGGAGGACATGGACCGAGGCGCGCGGCTGGGCAATGATTGCTATCTCACGAAGCCTTTTGAGCCCTTGGAGTTGATCGCCATGGTCAAACGTCTCTTGCAGGCAGCCGAAGAACTGGACCTGCTTGACGAGTGAGAGTCGAAACGCGGGTTGACACGAGGAAACCCGCGAAATATAATCTCTCCGTTCGCAACTATTCACCTGTTGGGAGGGAGTTGGACTCCCGACCTACTTGTAGAACGCTGCTTGGACTGGCAAGAGCAGGTCGGGAGTCCAACTCCCTCCCAACATAGCAGGCGAATAGTTACCTGCGTTCTGGCTCGAAGAGGACCGGTTCTCTCAACTCCTTGTCGATTCACGGGACTCAGGTTCTCCCGAAGGAATGACGAGGGACGGTCGCCGCTTCAACACCGCTTACCAATCCTTTTTCACCGGATCATCCCGTCTGGAGGTTGTTAATGCCGTCGGATTATGGTTATGTTGCGTTGTTTGCCCTTCTGGGCCTTGTCTTTACCACAGCGACCCTCGGCATCTCCTGGATCCTTCGCCCCAGCGATCCCTCTCCTGAAAAGCTCAGCACTTACGAGTGCGCGGAAGAACCGGTGGGTGACGCCCACGTTCAGTTCCGCGTGGGGTATTATGTCTTCGCTCTCATCTTCGTAATCTTTGACGTGGAGACGGTTTTCATCTATCCCTGGGCCGTGGCGCTTCGGGGTCTCGCACGCCAGGGACTGGGGTTGGCCGCTTTTCTGGAAATGCTCCTCTTTTTGGGGATACTGGTTATCGGGTTAGCCTACGCCTGGAAGAAGGGCGTGCTCCGTTGGGAGTGAGGGGGATGGTGACCGTTCGCGCTTGGGTCGCTGGTAATCTGAGGTGGATTCTGAGTGTCTGAAGAAGGAAAAAGTGAGTCGGGAGAGGAGTTGTCTGCGGCTGCCGCGCCGGAGCCCGCGGAGGGTGAGAAACCACGTCCCGCCAAGAAGGCAAGAGCGGCCAAGCCGGAGGCAGAGCCTAAACCTGCCGATCCCAAGCTGTTGGCCCTGGAAGGATTACTCAAGTCGAGATTGGGAGACCGTGCTCTCGGAACGGTCATTGATCGCGGCATGTTAACGGTTTACATCGGACCGGAGCAAACTCTTGAGACCTGTCGTCAGTTGCGAGACGATCCCGAGCTTCGCTTCAACTTCCTGTCGTGCCTGACCAGCCTTGACCGCAAAGAGCACTTTGAGGTGGCTTACAACCTGCGGTCGCTCGACCTGAAACACGAATTCTGTCTGCGGATCAAACTGCCCCGAAACGATCCTCGGGTTGCCTCCGTCACCTCCCTCTGGAAAGGCGCCAACTGGCACGAGCGTGAGGCGTTTGATCTGATGGGAATCTACTTTGAGGGTCATCCGGATCTGCGCCGGATTCTCTTACCTGACGATTGGGAAGGATATCCTTTGCGGAAGGATTACCAGTATTACCCCGCCGATACCCCGGATCACCAGGGACCGCCCGATCACCTCCTGCTGCAGCTCGAGGAGGGGACGTAGTCGTGGCAACCGCAGCACCCCAAAAACACAGCAGTGCTCCGCCCGGCGGCCTTCGCACTGAAGAGCTTACGGTCAACATGGGACCGCAGCATCCCAGCAC
>JACQGJ010000009.1 GCA_016199605.1 Armatimonadota bacterium
CGCTTGAACAAATGACAATTGCAGAGAAGCTTCAGGTTATGGAGGAGCTTTGGGTAGACCTGATCCGGACGGCTGAGACCATACCCTCACCTCTCTGGCATCGTGAGGTCTTGCAGGCAAGACAACAACAGGTGGGCGCAGGCACCGCTGGTTTCACGGACTGGGAGACTGCGAAAGACAATATCCGGGCCTCGGTGAAATGAAGATTAGAATCCTCGCGACGTAGCTCAGGAAGATCTGAGCGACGACTATTGGTTCTACGAGAGCCACTCCGAAGGTCTCGGCACATTCTTTCTCGACTCCCTCTTCGCGGACATTGACTCCCTCAGTCTCTACGGAGGAATCCATGCCCAGCACTTTGGTTACCACCGTTTACTATCCAAGCGATTTCCATTCGCCGTCTACTATCGGGTCGCGGAACAGGTTGTGTTGATCTATGCAGTCCTTGATTGCCGAAGGGATCCCGCGTGGATTCGTGACAGGCTGAGATGAGGATGATCTGAGAGACTATCTCCTCTCCCTACCCACAATTCCCCCGCGCCTTCTGCTGGACCAGGGATGATTTCTCATACTGATTGTAGAATGGGTCGCACCAATGAAAACCGATACAGGCAACTCGAAAGACGCCTTCTTCTTCATCCCCCACACCCACTGGGAGGGGGCGGTCTTCAAGACCCGAGAGGCATATCTCGAAACGGAATATGTTTTGCGGGATCGTACTTCGGCCTGGGCAGGTAGTCGTTGACGCCCGGAACTGCCTCGCCGCGCAGCAGGAAAGCTGACGGCCAGGGGTTGCTGGTGATGCGTGTGCTCGTCGGGATGTACCGAATAGTAAGGCCGCATCGCCGGCGAGTCGAGGTGTTGGCGTTGGACCCATGGATGAGGTTCGGGTGATGCACGGAAACGTCTCCGGCTTTCAACACGACGTCCACTGCCTTCGACTCATCGATGTGAGAATCCTCCATCGAAGAGCTGAGCACATTGGCAACGTCTCGACGCTCTCTCAGTTGCTGCAAATCCAGGCGCTGGGTTCCCGGGATCACTCTCATACAACCGTTTTGCGCAGTCGAGTCATCCACCGCGAGCCACAGCGTCACCACCTCCATCGGATCGAGCGGCCAGTAACTGCCGTCCTGGTGCCAGAGCACCGGCATCCCGTCTCCCGGCGGCTTGGAGATGTAGTGAGAGGCGAACAGCGCGATGTTGGGGCCGAGGAACTGCTCAGCCACGTCGAGCAGCCGGTGGTCGCCAACCAGACGCACCCAGAAGGGATCGTCGGCCAGCAGGTTATGTCCCAGGTGCTCGGGCCGAAGCTCCGGATGTTTCTGCATCAGCCAATCGACGTGGTCGCTCGCCTCCCGGATCAAGTCCTGGTCAAGCACACCCCGAACGATGGCATAGCCCTCGTCCTCGTAGCTCTTGCGCAGGGGAGAAAACTGAGTAGACATAACATACGCTCCTGTCAGGAAATGTGGTTACCATCGACCTGCATCAATCCTCCGGCTGCCACAGGTCCAGGTCGTCTATCCAGATTCGTCCCTGGCCGCCGCCGTTGACCTCCACGAAGAAGGCTGCACGATCCGTCTCCGCGGGGATCGCGTCCGCGGGCAGTGTCGCCTCCACCTGGGTCCAATCTGCGGAGCCACGCGGGATTTCCCCCGGCTTCGCGACCATGCGCCAACCGGAGTCGAAATCTGCCACAGCGCCGTTGGTGGCGAGACACCAGGTCTTCAGCCACTTGTCCGGGCCGAAGAGCGCGAGGTTGAGAGTCACGCTACAGCCCGTCAGGCCCGCGCTTTTCACCCAGCCGCGGAGGTGGACCGGGTGACCGTGTTGAGGCACTACGTTCCAGTGAACCAGCCTTCGGTCGAAGGGCGCATCGAGTCGCAGGCTACCGGGCGTCGCGTGGCCGATCTCAGCGTCCCAGGTGTAGGCGCTGGCTCGTTCCGGCGACCACTCAAACAGGTTCCCAAGAAAGAAACCACCGTCACGAATCAGGCTTGGCACACCCACGCTGAGAGGGACGGTCCGCACCACCTCTCTTGACTCTCGCAGGCCGAAGACGCCTTTCTCGAGTCTAGCCCGCAGTCGCATGAACCCGGAACAACGATCGGCGCTTTCCTCGACCCGGAGGACTAGTTCCCGCTTCCCGGCCGGGCCGGCCTGCCTCAACAAGGTCGTCAAGCTCATCTTCGGATCGATCGTTACCGTCATCTCGCACCGCGGCGGGAAGGCAAGGGGAACTACCGTCGTCTCGCCACGCTTCAGGGACAGGCGCTTCACCTCCAGGTGGACGGCGCTCTCGGCCTGGGCGATCGCAGCCAACTGACGACTCCCTTCCACGTACAGCGGACCGTGTGAAAAGTCGAGACCCACCTGACCGGCCTGACCCGTTGCGACGAGGTTGGTGAACATGTCTCGAACGACAATCCGTTCGTCCCCGGCGCAACCGATTCCCGTAGCCGATATCCCTTCGCCCGAGCCGGGCCGGTCGTCCCATGCAATGGAGACCGGTCCTTTGAAGGAAACCTGGTGTAAGTCCTTCGACACGTCCACACGCCCCAGACACTCACGGCCATCCAGCTCACGAGAAACGCCTGCGAGGGCCGCATACGAGAGCTTGGGCAGGAATCCGAGGTACAGGATTCCGATCCCTGCGTCCCCGGTCCATTCAGGTTCGTGGGCGGCATCACGGGGATCGTAGGTGCAGAACCAGTAGGCTTTCATCTTCGGGTCGCACGAAAAGGCGAGAGCATAGTTCGCGGCGAGCACCGAAGCCTGCTTCATCTCGGAGCAATCAAACTTTTCCGAGTATTCACGGCTGAAGTCGTAAGCCGGAGCTCCGAATTCGTTGATCCAGAGCGGCTTGCCTCCCATCCCGTACGTAGTCAGCAGCTCGCGGCGTCTCTCGACCTGGGCGACGAAATCGTGCGGCTGAGCATAAGTATGGATCGTGGCGACGTCCATGTAATCCTTTGCTCCCAGCTTGCCAACGTTCACGAGCCAGTTCTCGTATCCGGCATGAGAGAGCCCGAGCACCACGCAATTCGGGTCACCTCGCTTCGCTGCTTTGTAGGCTGCCTTCAACACGGCCAGGTAGTGTTCGCCCGAATGGCGCGTCGCTTCGGGCCACATGAGATCGGGTTCGTTCCAAACTTCGTAGTACCGAACGCGGCCCCGGTATCGCGTTACCACTTTCTCAACGTAGTCAGTCCAGCGGTCCAGCTTATCGAGTGGAGGGGCGCTCCATTCTGTCGTGCCGGTGAGCCACGAGGGCGCATGGAACAGGATGTTCTGGTATCGCTGACCATACTTGTCCATTCGTCTCAGCGCTGCGTCGAGCGCGCGGGGGTCCCATCGACCGTCCGCCGCCTCCTGCGTGTTCCACGTGTTCTCCCACGCAAGCCACGGTCTGATCCAGTGAACTCCTGCTTTCGCCATCAGGGGTACCTGGTACGCATACCACCAGATTTGCTGTTGGAAGAGGTTGATCCCGAGGGAGGAGGACTCCGGCCTAATCCGCTTGACCTCGGGAATGCGGCACGCACGCACTTTCGCCGCGGGTATTTCTTTTGAGGAGGCCGTGACCTCAAACACTCCGAAGCGCTTCAGTGGAACCATAGAGGTCCGGAGCGTGACGGTCCCGGCCTCGCACCCAAACCCAACATGACCCCGCCAGGCGATATCCCCCGTGGCATAGTCGGTTGCCTCCACGGTCAGGTCCATGTCCTGCCCCCCGTCAGGACATAGGACCGCGAGCGTTACTGCGACCGGCTCTTTCTCAGTGAAGACGTTGCCCACGCGAGAGGTCAGTAGTCGCACCTGGGGCTGAGGAGAGTCACCGCCGACGCCAAGCCAGAGGGGGCAAGTGCTTTGACCCACCAGCAGGTAGAGACCGGCAACGTACCGGTCCCCCGAAGTGGCCGGGCCCAGCTCGAGGTCTTGAAGCCAACACCGGTATACCCCTCGGTCTCCCGCCCGCACGGACACCCAACACGAAAAGAAAGGCTCCTCAAGGTGAAAGCGCGTTGACTCATCGGCCTGCTGTTGAGCGGCGACGATTTTGAGGACCGCGTGACTGGAATCGTCGGGGAATTCAGGGTCGCAGCACAGGTATCCCAGGCGCAGGCTCCCTTTCGCCCCGCCGGAAAAAGCGTACGCGGTGACCGGACCCTTCAGAGAGAGGCGTTGACCAAGGGCATCAGAGAAATGCCAACGACCACGGTTGAGGTCCAGCAACTCAACCGTGAACGGCTGCAGGGGCAGAGGCACCGAGGGCTTGCTGAAGGTCTCGATGGGTTGCCCTGCGACAACGAGGGGACACCGCAGGAGCAAAGCAATCCCTGCGATGACGAGTCGGTTGGCGCCGGACACCTGATGCACCCTCCTTCGAAAATAGCGTTTGTAGTA
>JACQGJ010000360.1 GCA_016199605.1 Armatimonadota bacterium
AGGGGTCTGTGGGCTCTTATGATACAACCTCAGCGAAAGGTTGTGCCGGCTGTAGCTTACCGGCACGTTGAGTCCATCGCGAACGGACCTCCGCGTGTGGCGCAGTTGTAGAGCAGAGTCTCCGTCCCTGCTCCGTTGCGCCTTCCTCAGCCTTGCGGCCCAAACGATCACCGTTGTGCGAGGCTCCAATTTGCCGCGTATTCCACTGTCCGGTAGGTCCGAGGTTGGCGTAACGAATCAGGGACGAAGGCCCTGCTCTACGGGTTTGTTAGACAGGTTGCAGGTGCGGGAGGGTGAGGCTCCGGACGAGGATTACTACGGATCGCCGTACTGATCTCTTGTGCCGGGACTTCAGAGGGAACGGTCAGATGCGTGATGTTGCCATCTGCCTGCCACGGCGACGATGCATCGTTTCCCGCAGGCTGAAGATTGCGGCTGAGGCGAGGGCAAAGAACGCGGAGGGGATCAGCAACACGAGCCAGGAGGGTTGTGGTGTCACCATATACTGGGCGATGGGTGGGACGTTAAGGCAAGTCCCCATGCCCAGCACGGTGAGCAGGACTCCTGCGGCAGCCGCCAGCGTTGGCGTTTCGAGAAAGGTCGAGCAAAGCAGCGTGGCGAAGTAGGCCAACGTGCCAAAACAGAGGGCCGGGCACCCGAGTCGCATGGGAGAGAGCCCGATCCATCCTTCTTTTGCCGTTTCGGGTGTCCAAAGGGCGTAGATGAGGGTCATGGCAGCAACTATCAAGACGGTCGCCAGCCAGCCAGCCAACGCCTTGGCGCACCAAACGCGCCAGCGTGTTACGGGTTGCGAGAGCAAGAACGTCAATGTGCCTTCGCTTGCCTCCCCGGCGAACCTGCCCTCCGCAAACAGGGCGCCTACCACAGCGATGGTAAGTCTACAGACCAACTCAATCGAGTCTGCACGCATGAGAGTCCGCACCCAATCCATCAGTAGCTGGCCTATCAGCACGATAGAAAGACAGAGCAAGAACGTGCCGATGAGTTCGCGCGCTTCTTTCTTGAGGAGGGCGATCATCGTTCTCCCTCTTTCGAGTCGGCACGAGGGCCGGTGGATTTCAGCAGTTCGGGATTACCCCTTGCATGGTTCCCCCATACTGGTGGGAACACTTGGTGCCGCTCAGTGCCATCAATGTTCGCAAGCCAGAGCACGATGGTTCCTTCAGAGTACAAGACGTGGTGGTCGTCAAGCCAGTCGATGTTGGACACCGCGCCGGAGTTCTCGGGAACTACGTTTCTCAGTATTCCGGTTGCCACATTCACAAGAAGCACACGTCCACCCCTGTCCCGATCCGCAAAGGCGATCCGTCTTGAGTCTGGGGACCATGCCAGCCCGCTCGTTAGTCTATCTCGAAGAGACCAACCTGGAGCCGATCTCGCGAGAGAACAGAGAGTTCGGTGTTCCATCGTGTCAACGTCGATGACGACAACCTGTTCATGCCGCCGACTTGCGTCGAGGGCCTCGTACGAAACGCACTTGCCGTCAGGTGAGAGAGTGGGCCGGCTCATTCGTGCCTTCGGGACAGAAAGCCTGGTTAGCCTCCTTCCATCTATGTCCATGACCTGAAAGATGGGACCGCTTTTCCCAAAGTACCGTAAGAGAGCCCTGTCTCCGTGGGAAGCCATCACCATGTCCGTTCGAGTCCGCATCCTTGGGGCGACCGGTCTGGCAACGAGGCTGTCCAAGTCGGCTCGATACAGTTGTTGCTGACTGGCAAGATAAACCGTCCGACCATCCTTGGACCACTTGAGCGGAATGATGGACTCATCAGGAAGGGTCCTCACTCGCCTTGGCGTCTCACCGTGCGTCGAAACGATCCACGCCTCATCCCGGCAATCGGAGAAGATGAGTTCCTCCCAAAGTCGAGCGCCGTAAGACATGGACAGGATTTGCTTGAGTGCTGTCCCCAATCTGACGACGGACCTGACGACAAGCAGCCGATTGGAGTCCGGAGACCATGTGGGTGCGCGAGTCACGAAGAAGGTGCCCCTCCCCCGTGGCAATGGCACTGCACGCCGCTTGCCGGTTGCGACGTCATATATCCACACCTCCCAGGCGCGGTCGACTCGCCTCAGCCCAAGCAGCCCACGGTCGCACGCATAAGCAATCTGCTTCCCATCCGGCGACCAGGAAGGGCGCGCGCCCAAGTCGACCCATCGCACCGCAGGTCCGTCGATGGAAAGCAGCCACAGGTTCTCCTGACCAAAGCCATGACCAGAAGTGGAAACCAGCACTTGGGAGGGATTGTTGGGTGAAGGGAGAACCCCGCTGATATACACCCTCACCAACGGCGGCGAGGGCTCTCCCACCGTTCGCACCGCGCCAAGCACACCGCTTATCAGGGCTGTCGGGAGGAAACTGCCGACCAGGACTGCGCCAACCACCTTTCTGTGCCGGTTCCCTTCCATTAGACCACATCGAGCAAAACCGATCCCCGAGGCCACCGGTAGGGAAACCGCCACCCACAAGATCCACACTCCAACCAACGTTCCGGTCAGTTCCGGGTTCATTGCCTGAGATGTCAGAAGGGCAACACCGCAGGCCGCGCCTGACATGAAAGCGGCGAGAAGAATGCCTCCTCCTACGGCGTTGATGGGGTTTCTGGCCAGGACGGAGCAACACAACCCGGATAAGAAGGCCAGCAGTGCGAGCGACGCGCCTGCCGGTACATTAGCGTCACGGGTAAGCAGCGCCAGAGGATCTCGTTGCTCGCTGTAGAAGAGCGCCGAGAGCAGAAGGAATAGCAGAGAACAAAGCAGTGTTGTCGCCACCGCGACCAGACCGACAAGAGTTTTCGCCCACCAGAGGTGCGTTCGTTTCGCGGGCAAGGCAATGAGGAAGCGAAGAGTGTCGCTGCTGGTTTCTGTCGCGACCAGCCCGCCGCTCACGATCACAGCCATAAGGGGCCAGAAAAAAAGCGTGGTGATCGACGCTGCCACAAGCCAGTCACGATCCCCCACGATTCCTGATTGGCCCAACAGCAGGAACAGGAGAGTCAGCCCGGCTCCCACCGGAACGAGCACTCTGACCTCACGCCATTCCTTCCAGAGCAGGCTCCTCATGGCCTGGCTCACCTCCCTTCACGGTTTCGACAAAGATGTCCTCGAGACTGAGGTCGTGAACTTCGATAGTCTGAGGGGTATACTCTTCCTCAAGGGTTCGGAGGGTCGCGTCAGAGAATCCCTGGACAGTCAGCAAGGTTTCCCTCCCGTTCTTCTGCGTAGACAGCAACCCGGGTATCTCAACCGTGTCGGGACAACCGGAAGGAAAGATCAGCCGAAGACGCTTCATCTGCGTTTTCAGAGACTCCAACGGCTGGGCAATCTTGAGTGTGCCCTCGTGAATGATTCCGACCCAGTCCGCCACACGTTCGACCTCGTTGATAATGTGGGATGAGAAGAACACGGTCCGGCCTTCCTCATGGATGATGCCGATGATGCTCTCCAGGAATTCACGACGCACGACGGCATCGAGTCCGGATGTCGGATCGTCTAAAACGAGCAACTCCGGCTCGTGTGCGAGTGCCAGGGTCAAAGCGACCTTCGCGTTCATTCCGGCGGAAAGAGTCCGCAGTTTGGCGGAGGGCGACAACCCAAAACGCCGCAGAAGCTCCGCTGCGAGGGAGTCGTTCCACGTCGGGTAGAAGG
The DNA here is from genome assembly GCA_016199605.1 of Armatimonadota bacterium. GTDB lineage: Bacteria > Armatimonadota > Abditibacteriia > CG2-30-59-28 > CG2-30-59-28 > JACQGJ01. Next base: position 3,670 of record JACQGJ010000360.1, read on the forward strand.
GCCGAACGAATCGCAGTGTCTCTTCGACGGTCATCCAGCCATACATTTTCTGGTTCTCTGCGACGTAACCTACACGACGACGTATCTCAACACCGTGGGTGAGAGGGTTCATTCCCAGAACTGAGATGCTGCCGACAGAGGGTTCCAAGAGTCCAAGTAGCATCCTGATGGTGGTGGTCTTTCCTGCGCCGTTCAAACCCAGGAAGCCGAAGACGCTCCCTGCGGGCACCTGCAGGTTGAGGTTCTGAATTGCCCATGCTTTCCTGAAACGACGGCCCAGGTCACTGGTCTCGATGACGTGCTGACTCATGGCTTACCTCCCGCCCTTTTGCGTTGCTGTGCGAGTACCTTTACCCGTTCGACGAGCAGTGCTTCGACCTCCTCGCCAGACAGGCCCACGTGGTGCGCTTCCACCAATGCCCGATCCAGATGACGGGCCACCAGTTCTCGCTTCCGCTGCCTCGACAAATCAGGTGGCACCTCACCGACAAACGTCCCATTCCCTCGCCGAAACTCAACCACGCGCTGCCGTTCCAGCTCCTGGTACGCTTTAGCGATCGTGTTGGGGTTCACGCGAATCTGAACGGCCATCTCACGAACCGAAGGAATTCTGTCACCCGGCGCCAGCGCCCCAGAGGCAACGCCGTGTTTTACCTGCTCTACGATTTGCAGGTAAATCGGCATCCCGTTGGTGGCGTCTATCTGAATGAACATCTGAAACGACTCCACGCGATTGTATTGGTGAGATAGTGTACTATATCAATAGTGCAATCGGCAAGAGTGTCTGAGTGTCTGCAAAAAAAACTGGAATTCCAGAATAAGGGATTTCCGATTGGAGGACACCTCGGTAGTGCGGGTCATGCTCCGCTGATGCTGGAATTTCAGGAGTGTTTGCAAAAAAGTTCGTCTGTCAGGAACGAAAGACTGGTTGGCTAACGGCGCGGGGGGAGAGATAATGCAATCGCACACTTGCGCAAGTGTGCGATTGCATGAGCGGCGTGCGGTGATGGCACAACCGACCGATCTACAGGCTGCCTTCGTTAGTCGCCCAAGCGGGAGGTGCCAGGTTCCCGAGCAGGAGTCTTCCTGGCCTGTAGGGACAAAGAGCCCTCCCCGCCCTGTTCATCATAGCTGGACCATCAATCGGAGATTCGTCCCAATAAGGGCAGAACTTGCGATAGACCCTCAGCCCCGTCGTTTCCCATGTGGTGAGGGACTACTCTGAAGATGGCGGGTTGGCATCTTCCGGAATAACGTACAGGGCATGTGTAATCTTCCCGCCTTTCGGTCCTTTCCCGGCTTGGAGGAACCGGACGGTACAGTCTCCGGCTATCGGGCAGCGAAGCTTCAAGATAATCAAAGATCCCGATCCTCCCCCACCGACTTCCCGTTTTGCCACTTCTTCGCCCTGAGGCGACAGAACGGTCAGGACGGCCGGCTGGCCCCAGGCAGCCGCTACTGCGTAGAGAAGATGCTGCTTGCCAACTCTCTCTGCCGGAATCTTCATACGCCATTCTGCTCCCTTTTGTGAATCCCTCCCGGCCTCGTTGTCGCCAAACTCGAAGCCCCAGTAGGGTTCATTTGCGGGATTCCAAAAGCGTGGCTCCTGACTTCCATAAGCTTCAATGCCCGTACCCATTACCATGTAATCGCCGAACTCACCCATTAGACGGCGGAAGATGTGGTGACGGGTGGCTTCGGCAAGTTGTCGGTTTCGCTCTTGGGCAAGTAAAGCGGCTCCCACTTCCTGTTGTCGTTTCAGGTTTGCCGCGTTAAGCTCCTCTCCTGCCCTGGGATTGGAGGACACGAGCAGCATCTCAGCGACATCAACCTGATCCATCTCGATGGAGGTCGTTCCTTGCCCCCTCTTGAGGGCAACAGGCTTCACACCATGCTCCGTGATGCGCCACGCCGATTGAGGGCGCATCCACGGTATCTTCGGGATCTCCAGCGTCACCTCTTTAGCTGAACGGTACTTGAAAGCCTGCTTCTGCTGCTCGTAGTCGTCATTGATGCACACAAGCAGTAGGGCGTCTTCACCGCAGAGGAGGGTTGATACGTCCAGCTTTGGGTTGCTGGAAGTCGCCAGCCTGGTCGGATGCGCCAGTGACAAATAGGGAGAAACAACCTGAAGCTCCCGGTACACCCGCCCGATCTCTTCCCACACATCGGGATACTCCTTGCTCCCATGGGACATGACTTTCCCCCCCGACCACATCTCGGAGCAGTGAATGTAGTCGAACAGTCCCCGCGCCCCCGCGCCAATTGCGTAGTACATCATCAATCGTTCTTCTTCGGCGAAGGGAGGGCGGGGGAAGCGTAAGGCTTCCCGGTCTTTAGGGTCGAGCCGTTCCTCATAGCATCCCTGAAAGGTGAAAGTAAGAGGCCGTGGGCCGCAGCCGCGACGCGCGGTTTCCACGACCTCGCGAACCATCGTAGCGTCCGCCCCCAGGCTGATGGGGTAGCAGTCGGGATTGAGCACGTCTGCTACCGGGCCGTAGATGAAGTAGTTCGCGGGCTTGTAGGTCATGTCAATAGTCAGAAACGTGAGCTTCGAGGGATCGGTATTGGCACACGTCTGCCGCCGACTCTCCATCTCCAGCGCATGGTAGCCGATGCGAAGTGGCGTGGGCAATTCGTTCACTCCGTAGTCGGCGCAATCCGGTTCGTCCTGCAGGTAGTAAGCCCAGAGACCGGGATGGCCCACTTCGTAGTCTTTCGGCGCGCTGTCGCCAACGGTCGAAACACCACGCATTTTGAGAGTGGCATGGGAGTCGAGGTCGCCTTTGCTGTGTCTGCCGAAGCACGCATGACCGTTGCAGCCATTGCGAGCAAACTCTTCATACTCACCATAGCCATAGGTGCCGAGC